>NZ_DFME01000127.1:89694-92501 GCF_002375605.1 Hyphomonas sp. UBA3601
CCCTCCCCCGCCAATGGAGAAGCTTTCAAAATAGATCGGCAGCAAAGCGAGCGTACCGGTATTGATCACGCCCGCCAGCATCACCCCGATGACAGCCGCCGGAGCCAGTTTGTACAGGCGCCCAATCGGCATTGCCTTGCGATCCGGCGCTTCCGGCTGTTCCTGCTGTGTGAGGCAGATCGGCACGAGCGCCAAGGTCAGGAACAATGCGGCCCAGCTATACGCGCGGCTGTCGAGCGGCGACAGGCCGGCCACGAAGAACGGACCAATCATCAGCGAGAGTTTCGCGCCCATGTGATACAGGCCCATGACATTGCCGCGCGACTTGTCCGGCACGGCCTGACCCAACCAGCTCTCCACGCTCGTGAACATGTAGGCAAAACTGACACCCTGTACGATGCGTACGATGGCCCAGAAGCCGGGCTCATACCACAGGGACAAGGCAATGGACCCCGCCGAAGTGACTGCTGCGGCAGCAGCGAACAGGCGGATGTTGCCAAAGGAGGCAAGCGCTGCAGGTGCGGTCCATGCCCCCAGCATGAAGCCCGTCGCATAGAGCGCGGCGATGCCACCGATGAATTGGGGCGCCGTGCCCAGCGCTTCGAGCCCAAGCGGGGTCAACATGCTCAACAAGCCGCCCGCAATTTGCAGGATCATCACCGCCAGGATGAGGGCGAAGACATTGCGGGTATCGGTCATAATCTACAGGCGGCCTTTCCGTTGCCGCGTGGCATAGCTACCGGAATTGGGCGGTTGTTTGACGAACCGTCTCGCCTGCGGCGTTTTTTATCTCAAGATCGACAGACCCAGCGGCCCAATCGATGCCGATTGCACCATAATTGTCCTGCGAAAAGCCTTCGCCGACCTGTGCTGAGTCCATCTCGTCCGTCGTATCCTGGAACGACACATTCAGCGATGACGCCGTCAGCTCATAGGCCGGGTATGGCAGCGCCCTCTCACTGCGATAGAGGAAGGATGCGTGCCGGTCGCCTGACACGAACACCACGCCGTTCGCACCTGTCTCACTGATCAGACTGTAGAGGCGCTGCTGTTCGGCTGGCAGGCGCGACCAGCTTTCCCAGCCATGCCCATCGGTCGGCAAGACCTGGATCGACGAGACGATCAGGCGCAAATCCGCCGGCTTTTGCAGCTGGTTTTCCAGCCAGGTCCACTGGTCATTGCCCAGCATGTCCTGATTGGGATCGGAAGACTGGATATAACGCTCCTTGCCGGTCACGCCATACTCGTCTGTCGCGGTCAGCGGCGACCGGAAGAAGCGGGTATCCAGCATGATGATCTGGGTGCGCTGGCCTTCCGGGCCAAAGCTGCGCGCATAATAGGTGCCGGGCCAGGCGCCGACATCCATGTTCTCGATCCCCCAGAAGCGTTCGTGCACGCGCTCGGCAAGACGACGGAACGGAAATTCTCGGCCCGCATCATTGGCGCCATAGTCATGGTCGTCCCATGCCACCATCATCGGATGGCTTGCCCGCACGGCCTGAAAGTCGCTACGGGCGGCGAGATCGGCAAAACTCTCGCGAAGTTCGTCGAGCTCAGCCTGATTGGTGGCATAGCTCATGCCGTCCTTGTCGCCATAGACATTGTCGCCAATCATCAGGAAAAGGTCCGCGTCTTCGGCGGCGATGCGCTGCAATGTATCGGACGGTCCGGCTTCTTCCTCATCATGACAAGAGCCAACCAGCACGCGCGACAGGACAGAGTCTTTCGAAGGCAGCGGCAATCCGGCGGGCGCGGTCGGATAAAACTCTTCCGGCAATGTGCGGTAATAGGCGTCGAGCGCGTCTTCGGCATTCTGCGGCGCGCGCGTTATGCCCGGAATGGTGATCGGCCCCGGCGTCTGACACGCCGCGAGCCCTGCAACGACAATCGCACTGACAATACGTTTCATTCTACCCCTCCAAGGTACCTCTACCTGCAATAGGTGTAGCGGTCTTTGGAGGGGTCGGTAAGAGGCATATTCCGGTCAAACGCCGAAGAAGATCGACCACATCATGCGGCCCGGCAGGAAGGTAAACAGGCCGGCAACCAACATGCCCCCTGTGAACATTCCGGTCATTTCCTTGCGGTGCTTCGCAATGTCCTTTCGGCGCGCTGCAGCGATGCCCATGGGCAGGCCGATGATTGTCCAGGCTGACAGGCCATGGATCCAACTGAAGCTGTTGCCATTGAGGCCTGTCAGGAAGAAGGAACTGATCGCCGTGATCGCCATCGCCACAACCCAGGCATAGCCAAGCCGCTTGTGCAGCCCCCTGCCCTTCACGCCCATCATCAAAGCCGTGCCGATACCAAACGCGCTGAGCGCTCCCGCCAGGTGCATTTTTAGCACGACCGGCGACTCGGTCAGACGCGCGGCATCCAGCCTGAACCGGATTGGAGGATTGTCCGCGCTTTTCAGGATCATCCAGCTGATCACCGCATAGGCGGCAAGGCCGATCAGGATCACGGTGCGGTTGCTGGGCCGCCTCAGCGACAGGCGGGGCAGTCCGGATGGCAGGGCAAAGGCAGGGCTTTTCATGGCAGGTCTCCTTGGCGACAGGCTTAGCGCAGCGTGACTGTGTGGACGGCGCCATCGGTCGGCAGGGCGAACGCGGCATCGCCGAAGCTTGGCGGGCCAAAGCGAACCGGCGCGTCATTGGAGAAACCATAGGGTTCTGTCGGAATACCGAAATTTCCACGCGCCAGTTCGCCGTCGCCATCTACGTCGTGAAACAGCTTCACACCGTATGTGCCGGGCTCCAGCCCTTCGAAGACGACGGAATCAGCCCTTCGAAGACGACGGAATCAGC
>NZ_DFME01000127.1:92773-96261 GCF_002375605.1 Hyphomonas sp. UBA3601
GATGAAGACAGGGTGTGGCGCGGGCCGGATCGGCGCTACGCAGATTGCGCGGGCGGGCTGGAATCCTTCGCCAAATACCTGCAAACCCATTCACGAAGCGCGAAATACACGGGATGACACGATGGCATCAGCCCTGAAGGATATTGGAAAAACACTCGGCATCGTCACCCTGCTGGCGGCTGGCTTCACATGGTTCGGAGTCTATGGCACCGGCGGCTCTCTCAAACTCCGATTCCTGATGTGGTTCGTCACAATGCTGGTCGGGTCGGTCGCATCCTATTGGGTCGTACCCTTTGTCTTCCACACGCACATGAAGACGTCCCACCCGGCCCTGAGAATTGTGGCCGCGGCCGTCCTGCTTGCAATTCCGGTCACGATCTCACTCTGTATTTTCCTGGCTTTTCTGGGCGCGTCCATTTCCCTGGCGCAAATCCCCATCCAATTCGCCTATGTGCTGGCGATCTCGCTCGTCATCACGACGGGTGGTTTCCTCATTGATCGGGCCCGCCAACTGGCCGAGTTGGAAGACGCCGAACCGGAAGACCGGGTCGCGGGCTTCCTGTCGCGCCTGCCAGTGCGATATCGGGGGGCAGATCTTTGGGCCATCTCCTCGGAAGATCACTATCTGCGCGTTCATACAGACCGGGGAGAAGAACTGATCCTGATGCGGCTGGCCGATGCGATGCGAGAACTGGGCGAAGACAACGGCCTGCAGACTCATCGCTCATGGTGGGTCTCGCACAATGGCGTCGCCGATACGCGGCGCACCAATGGCAAACTGGTTCTCATCCTGAAATCCGGTCAGGAAGCACCGGTTTCGCGTACCTACCAGCCGAATGTCCGGGCTGCAGGCCTCGCCTAGCCCTTTCCGGTGCCTCGGCGTTTGTTGCAAATGGCATGGGCAAGACGGAGATTGCTGATCTCGTCCGACCCCTCATGCGCGCGCGGTATGATATGGTCGAATGTCGGCCGCCATTTCTTCCAGAGCGTGGAATGCGCCACATCGGCCCGGCTGGGGGGCATGGGCTTTCCACACAGGGCGCAGAGGCCGTCCTGATCTTCCCAAAGTTGCCGGAATCGCGGCGTGTCCGGCGGGGAAAAGGACTGGCTCACAGACCGTCTGGAACAGGCCAGCCACGCCGGGCGCAGGCGGCCAGCACCGTGTTGCGCAACAGGCAGGCAATGGTCATGGGCCCGACCCCGCCCGGCACGGGCGTGATGTGACCCGCAACTTCCGCGCTGGCGGCATAGTCGGCATCGCCCACCAGACGCGTCTTCCCCTCGCCCTTTTCGGGCGCGTCGATCCGGTTGATCCCGACATCGATAATGGTCGCGCCCGGCTTCACCCAATCGGCCTTGACCATTTGCGGACGTCCGACGGCAGGCACGAGAATGTCGGCCTCGCGGCACATGGCCGGCAGGTCCTTTGTGCGGCTGTGCGCGATGGTGACCGTGCAGTTCTCGGCCAGGAACAATAGCGCGGCCGGCTTGCCGACGAGAATAGAGCGACCAATCACGACGACATGTTTGCCGGAGAGGTCACTGCCCAGCGCGCGCTTGGCCAGGATCACACAGCCGGTCGGTGTACACGGGCGCAGGCCCGGCTTGCCGAGCGTCAGGCGACCGGCAGACACTTCGGTCAGTCCGTCGACATCCTTGTCGGGGTCGATCTTCTCGATCGCCGCATCAGCATCGAGACCCTTGGGCAGCGGCAACTGCAGCAGGATGCCATCGACGCTTTGATCGGCATTCAGGGTTGCAATCAGGGTCTCGACATCGGCCTGGCTGGCCGTATCCGGCAGGCGGTGGTGCACGGAGACCATGCCAACCTCCTCGGTCTGGCGCACCTTGTTGCGCACATAGACCTGGCTCGCAGGGTCTTCCCCCACAAGGACCACAGCCAGTGAAGGCTGTCCGGGCAATTGGCTGACCGCCTTTGCCACGTCTGCGCGGACATCTGCCGCAACCGATTTTCCGTCAATTACCTGCGCGCTCATTGCCCTGATCCCCGGCCAGTTTCGCCGCCAGATCGGGCGGCCCGTCAATGTCGAGGCCTTTTAACCGGTTCTTTGGGCCCGTCACCACCCTGACCGCAGACTTTGGCACGCCCAGCCATTTCGCGATCAGTTTTTCAACCGCCGCATTGGCCTTTCCGCCTTCCGGCACGGCGCGCACACGAACCTTCAAATAGGTCCGGCCCGCAGCGTCTGTTTCCCATGTTTCGACCCGGTCGGCCGAGGCGTTCGGCTGAACGCGAACGATCAGCCTGTGCATGCGATCAGAACGGGACGATGCCGTAGCCGTAGCGCGCGATCACACGCTCGAGGAAGAAAATGATCAGCAGAACCACCATAGGCGTCAGGTCCAGCCCACCCATGGGCGGCAGGATGTTGCGGATCGGGCGGTAAACCGGCTCGGTAATACGCTGCAATCCACCCCAGACACTGCGTACGGTGGGGTTCTGGAGGCTCAGCACATTGAAACCGACCAGCCAGGACAAGACAGCCTGAATGATGATGATGAATGTGGCGATCCGCAGAACGACCATGATGAGATCAAGAATGGCGGCCATGGGGCAACGCTCCGATTTTTCTGTTGTTGCCTTCACTTAGGGTGATGCCCCTAGCTTGTGCAAGGCGTTCTCTCTAGCTTTGCCAGTTGGGAACACATTCCGTTTGGCAAGGCGGGCAAACACAAACAATTATAACAATTGCCGAGGGAGCCCGCTTGCATGACAGATCCGGACAGGCCGCTGCTTCCGCTCACCGGGGTCCAGAAAGCGATGATCGGCATTGCCATGGTGGCCATGGGCGCCGGCATGAGCATCAACTTCGTGGTCGTTGCCCCCCTCGCCCGCAAGGCTGGCCTGACCGAAATTCAGGTCGCGGGTATCCTGACCCTGTCTGCGGCCGTCTATGCGCTGCTCATTCCAACCTGGGGCCGGCTGGCTGACCGGTTCGGCCGCAAACGCGTCATGGTCTTCTCGCTGGCGGCCATGGGCCTGACCAACATGATCTTCGTGTTCGCCCTGAGCGCCGCGCTGGCAGGAGTCCTGACCGGGCTGACCGCCTTTTTCACACTTGTCTTCGTGCGCCTCTGGTTCGGCCTGTTGTCGCCCGGTCTGCAACCAGCCGCCATGGCCGCGATGACGGATGCCACCACGCCGCTCGACCGGGCCGGCGGGCTCGGCATGCTTGGCGCCTGTATGAGCATCGGATCCATCCTCGGCCCGGCAGGTGCCACCGTGCTCGCCCCGTTTGGGGCGCTGATGCCGATCTGGGGGACTATCGCCTTCAATCTGATCGTAGCGCTTGTTCTGGCAGTGGTTCTGCCCCCGACCAGGCCGCGCCCGAAATCAGCCAAACGCCCCACCCCACTCGCGGTGCGCGACCCGCGCGTCTTCCCGCACCTGCTTTTCCTGTTCACCTATTTCATCGGAATCGGAATCGTACAGCAGACGATCAGCTGGTTCATCGAAGATCGCTACC
>NZ_DFME01000127.1:96525-115463 GCF_002375605.1 Hyphomonas sp. UBA3601
GGCCTCGCCATTGTGGCCATGGGCTATGTTTCAGCCGACCTCTTCTTCCCGTTCTGGTCGCTCGCACTCAGCTTCTTTGCTGTTGGGTGTGGTGCGGCGCTGGCCGTGCCCGCCGCCAATGCGCTGGGCAGCCTTTCGGTCTCTCGCGAGGAGCAAGGCTCAGCGGCAGCGCTGCTCGCGGCAGCGCCCCCGGCCGGCTTCATCTTCGGCCCCCTTATCGGGGCTATGCTGTACTCATTCATGCCGGAACTCCCGCTCTACGTATCGGCAGGCCTGGTCGGCACACTCGCCGTCTATGCCGTGATCGTGACGTCGAAACGCCCGCTTACACCATCGTGAAAGCATTGAGCTTGTTGCCATCCGGATCCCGGAAGTAAGCGGCATAGAACCCTTCATCGCCACGCGGTCCGGGAGCGCCTTCATCACTGCCGCCATTTGCCAGCGCGATCTCATACAGCTTGTGCACCTGATCCTTGTCCCTGGCCTGCAGCGCCACCATCGTGCCATTGCCGACAGTAGCAGGCTGTTTGTCGAATGGCAGGGTCGCCGCCACGCCTGCTGCACCGCCGGGCGTGCCCCAGGCGATGAATGTGTCGAAATCCATCATCCGCCCAGTGCCCATCTCGGCCGCAATGGCATCATAGAATTTCGCCGCGCGCTGCAGGTCTGACGTCCCGACTGTTACATACCCGATCATAAGTCCCTCCCATCAATTGGACAGAATGGAACATAACAGGAACAGTCGGGAGCGACAAGCCTTTACATGGCCGAGATGCCACCATCCACTTTCAGCTCGATTCCGGTGACGAGCTTCGACTCATCCGATGCGAGATAGAGCACCGCATAGGCGATATCGTCCGGCTCACCGACCTTGCCGAGCGGGATCTGGCGACCGAGCTTGGCGAGCGCTTCTTCCTCGCCGAACATTTCCTTCGTCCGGTCCAGGATCGGCGTATTGATGAAGACCGGATGCACCGAGTTACAGCGGATCTGGCCGCCCTTGGCGCAATGCAACGCGATGGATTTCGAGATATGCCGCACGGCCGCCTTGGCGGTGTTGTAGGAGACGTAGTTCGCACTCGCGATGATACCGGCAATGGACGAGATGTTGATGATCGAACCAAGCCCGTGCGCGCGCATCAGCGGAATGGCGTACTTGCAGCCGAGAAAAATGGAATCGACATCGACGGTCTGCACCTTCTTGAACATGTCGTAGTTTTCGTCTTCGACCGAGCCGAGCGAACCGATGCCGGCATTGTTGACCAGCACGTTCAGGCCGCCCATCGCATCATGCGCCGCTTGCAGCACTTCCTGCCATTGCGCCTCATTGGTCACGTCATGCTGCCAGGCAAAGGCCGTGCCTGCGCCATGTTCGTCATTGATCGAGGCGGCGACAGCTTCGGCCCCTGCCCCGTTCACATCCGTGACGGTCACCTTGGCGCCTTCGCGAGCCATCATGCGAGCCGTTGCCTCGCCCAGCCCCTGCGCACCGCCGGTGATAAATGCCTTCTTGCCCTGTACGCGACCCATGCCTGTCTCCTCCACTGTTTCAGGTTTTCCTACCCGTAACAGTGCACTCGAAACCGGGCCAGCTTGACCTTGGGAGAAGCGACAGTCCTGCCAGGAGGATCAGGAAAGTTTCGCGGCCAGTTCGTCCATGAACCGGGCCAGTTCAACGTCCTTTTCAGACACACCGTCCACATCATGCGTCGTCAGCGTAACCTCGACCTTGTTGTAGACATTGAACCATTCAGGATGATGGTCCATCTGCTCGGCTTTCAGTGCGACAGCCGACATGAAGCTCCAGGCCGTCTTGAAATCGGCCAGCCTGAACGTCTTCTCGATCGTATCGCGATCGCCGGCACCTTTTGCCCAGCCGTCCAGTTTTGAGAGCGCCGCATCTGCGCCAATCCTGTCTGTCATAGCTCAGTCCTCTGCATCCTGACCGAGTACATAATAGACCCATCGGCCATTGCCCGCGATGGCAGTGCGCATGCCAGGATAGCCTTCGCCCTGCCGTATCCGTTCAATTCCCTCTTCGCCAATCAGTTCCATGAGGCGTCGCCGGTCCTGGAAGGACAGTTTTTCCGGGATCAGGTCCTCAGCGTCACGCGCGGCAAGGTCTGGCCAGACATACCAGACTTCGCCATCAATCTCGCGCATGCCGGGAGGCAGTTCGAACAATTTGCGCAAGCTGCGGTTCGGATCGGCGCCAATCCGGCGCATCAGATCCCAATATTGCCGATGCGGCGTACCGCCCAGATTGGAGACAAAGCCGTCATTCGCATTGGCCACCCGCGACAAACGGCTGAGCGATCCGGCTTTCGCATGCGACAATAGCTGGTCCCGCATCGCCTCTGCTTCTTCAGTCAACACGACCGGCTCAGGCACCTGTGGCGGCTGCATCAGGGATTCATCCGGCACCAATGGCCGTTCCGGCTCGGCCGCAGGCGAGCACGCCGCCAGGAGCGCGGCCCCCAGCGCGCCGACGAGGGCGCTAGCCCAGTTCATACCCGGTCGCCGCCTGAAGGTCTGACAGCAATTGGTCTTCATTGAGCACCTTGATCGTTGTCATGCCCATATCGCGGGCCGGTTTCAGATTATGCCCGAGATCATCCAGATAGACACAGCTTGCCGGATCAACATCGAGCGTCTCGCACATCAGAGCATAGATTCGCGGATCGGGCTTGCGAATGCCGAGCTTGGAGCTTTCGATCACATGGTCGAACATGTCGAAGACCTTGGCCACGTCGCGTGCTTTTGCCTCGTCATTGGTCATCGAGGCGCCTTTGCCGACCGGCGCATTATTGGTGATGCAGCCAACCTTGCCCTTGGTCTTGCAGACGCTCAGCGCCTTGACCACGCGTGGCCGCAGCGAGCCGGACAATAGCGCCAGCACTTCCCCGCCGGGCACTTCATGCCCCATCGCCTTTGATTCCTCGCGGAACATGCCGTCGAACTCTGCCGCCGTGACGAGGCTCTGCTCGAGCTTGGCCCAGGCATTGTCCAGCGGATTGGTCGCATTGACCGTGCGGATGAAATCCTTTGGCAGGCCATGCGCGGCCTCGTAACGGGTGAAGGCGTCGAAGGGAGAGGTCGTGAATACGCCCCCGAAATCCCAGATTACAGCTTGGAATGTCTTTGTCATGCCAGCACCTCTACCCGCACCAGCGACGATTTCAAACCTTGAACATTACGGGCCGAGTTCTAGTGTGGCGGCGACTGCAACATATAAAGGGAGTTTCGTCTGATGGGCGTTCTGGAAGGCAAAGTGGTCCTCGTGACCGGCGGTGGTAATGGCATCGGCAAGGAAACCGCGCTGCTGGCGGCGCGCGAGGGCGCAAAAGTGGTCGTCAACGATCTGGGCGGCAGCCTGACCGGCGCCGATGAAGGCAGTGCAGGCCCGGCCGAAACCGTGGCTCAGGAAATCCGCAAGGCGGGCGGCGAGGCTGTCTCGAACTCGGAAAGCGTGACCGACATGAAAGCGGTCCAAGGCATGATCGAACAGGCCAAGGACGAGTTCGGAGCCCTGCACTCGATCATCAACCCGGCCGGCATCTTGCGGGACGGCATGTTCCACAAGATGAGCGAAGATGATTGGGACAGCGTCATCGACGTGCACCTGCGGGGCAGCTTCAACGTCACCCGCGCGGCCATCGAACTGTTCCGCGAAAAGGAAGACGGCAATTTCGTCCTCTTCACCTCCACATCCGGCCTGATCGGCAATATCGGCCAGGCGAACTATGCCGCCGCCAAGATGGGCATTGTCGGCCTGTCGCGCATCGTCGCCATGGAAGGCGCGCGCAAGAATGTCCGCTCCAATGTCATCGCGCCATTTGCCTGGACGCGCATGATCGCCTCCATCCCGGTCAAGGACGAAGCCGGCGCAGAGCGTGTCGAGCGGATGCGCCAGGGCATGCGGGCCGACCAGGTGGCACAGCTCGCCGTCGCCCTTTGCGCCGACAAGGCCAATGACGTGTCCGGACAGATTTTTGCCGTGCGCGGCAATGAAGTCGTGCTGTTCGACCAGCCGCGTCCGGTCAAGTCGCTGGCGCGTATGGAGGGCTGGACGCCGGAAAGCCTGCTCGAACAGGCCATGCCCGCCATGAAAGCCAACTTCTTCGACATGGGCGCCTCGGCCAGTGTCTTCCCCTACGACCCAGTCTAGGCGGATAGCGCTTGGCGGAAGATGGCGTCACCTACCAGAAATGCATCACCGGCGGTGATGGGGAAACCTATTGCCGTCCGGTGGATGCGACGGAAGCGACCGGACAAGCCACTCCGCCATCGGAGGATATCCTTCCGCCGGTAGAAGACGTCATTAATCCGCTACTCAAATGGATAGAGCCTGCTCGACCCTTTCTCGACGACCCAGCCGGCTGGCTTCAGACAAAGGCGCAACAGCCTGAATTTCTCTATCCCATCCTGATCCAGCTCGGCTGTATTATCCTGGCGCTCGCGCTGGGCGCCCTGCTCACCCCACCCTTCAAGCGCCTGATCACGGTCACGCTGCGACGCTTTGTCGAGCCGCCCCGCCGCGAAGGACTGGACGTCTTGCACAAGGCGGTTCGTCCGGCGCTCTGGTCCATCCTTCTGGGGCTTGCGGTCTCATTGCTCAGCTCCATTGACCACTCGCTGATCCTGGTTCGGACAGCCTTGTCACTCGCGATTGCCTGGCTTGCCATCCGCGTGACCATGACCTTCCTGCCGGAAGAATTGCGCGGTCTTGCATCATTCCTGACATGGACGTTCGCGATATTCTTCGCCCTCGGCGTCCTGCCGGATGTCATGAACTGGCTTTCGAGTATTGGTCCATCCTTCGGGAATCGGCGGATCAGCCCGGTCTTCATCTTCCAGGCCATCCTGACCGCCGCTGTCTTGCTGTTCATTGCAAACCGCGCCGCAAAATCGATGAAGCGGCGGGTCAATCACATCCCGAAAGTCGAACCGTCCATCCGCATTCTGATTGGCAATGCCATACAGATTGTCTTCATTGTGGCGGCTGCCCTGCTCACCCTCGCAGGGCTCGGCATTCCGCTCGGCGCGCTAACGGTCATCTCCGGTGCCATCGGCCTCGGCTTTGCCTTTGGTATGCAGAAAGTTGTCTCGAACTTTGTCTCCGGCATCGTCCTGCTCTCGGAGCGCTCGATCAAGCCGCAGGACGTGATCGAGGTCGGCGAGACGTTCGGCGTCGTGGAATCCCTCGGCCTGCGCTACACGTCGATCACGACGCAGGAAGGCAAGGAATTCCTGATCCCGAACGAAAAGCTGATGACCGATACGGTGATCAATTGGAGCTTTTCCAACAAGCGCGTGCGCATTCACAAAGAGTTGCGCATCGACTATACGTCCGACCTGGAAGAGGCGATTGCCATCGTCATCGCCGCCGCCAAGGCGACCGAGCGCGTGATCAGCTGGCCGCAACCCGTCTGCCTGGTCAAAGACTTCACCGATGAGTGCATTGTTCTGGAGATGCGCTTCTGGATCATCGACCCGGAAAATGGCACGGCCAATGTCGGCTCCAACATCCTGCGCGAAGTCTGGAAACGCTTCACCGAGAATGGCATGTCCGTGCCGCTGCGCCGCAAGGAGCTGTTCATCGAACCGGACTCCGCGCTCAAGGTCGAGATATCCCGCCCGAAGCGTACACCTGATCCGGCCCCCGCACCGGAACCGGAGGAAAATGAGCCGGAACCGGACAGTGTGAAACAGGATGAAACAAAAGCGCGACCGCCGGAAGCCGATTAAGACGGCGCGCTACTCGGGGGAGTCCTCACTGGCCGGGTCTTCAACCGGCTCCAGAGACCGCGGACGCAGATCGGTCGGCCCGCCATCCTGCGCTTCCGACTGGCTCGCTGCGGCTTCGGGCTCCAACGGCTCAGGTTCTTCCTCGATGGGTTCAGGAGATTGCCCGGCCTCGCCAAACCGTTCCTGCGCGCCTTCCAGAAACGCATCGAACTCATCGTCTTCCGGAGCCACTTCGGGCTCAACGGTTTCCGGCTCGATCGCTTCCGGCCCGGTCTCCGGTTCCGGCGGCAAATCCGGCAAGGGCTCTGGTTGCGGCGCGGGCTGGCCCTGTTGCGGCTGCGGGCGTGGTGGTGGCGGCGTATCGCCCAGCACACAGGCCGCGAGGCCCTGGCTATGCACCACTCGCATGCGCGCCTGCAGCGTGCCGGCGCGTGTGTTGACATAGGGCCCCGGCGGATCGACGCGCCATTTGTTCGGGCTCGGCAGAACGGCGGCCAGCAGTGCGGCCTCGCGCTCGCTCAGGTCTGCCGCGGACTTGCCGAACCGCGCCTGCGCGGCGGCCTCTGCGCCGAACAGGCCATCGCCCCATTCGGCGACATTCAGATAGGCTTCCATGACCCGGGCCTTGCCCCAGAACTTGTCGATGAACACTCCCATCCACATGTCGCCCAGCTTGCGCGGCACACCGCCCCCATTCCAGAGGAAGACATTCTTGGCGGTCTGCTGTGTGATCGTGGAGGCGCCGCGCGTGCGCTTGCCCTGACGGCGTTCATCCAGCGCCTTTTCAATCGCGGCACGGTCAATTCCATTATGCTCGCAGAAGCGGGAATCCTCCGCCGCGATGACCGCGCGCACAAGGTGAGGCGAAATCTCGGACAAGGGCACCGCATCGCGCCGTACCGTCTCGCCACCTGCCGCGCGCTGCACCATCAGCACCGTGCCCGGAATGGGCAGCCAGACCAGCGCCAGCGCATAGAGGTGAAACGCCACAAACAGGCCCGCCAGAATGCGCACCGCCCATGTCAGGAAGGTCCAGAAACCGCTCATCACTCTGTCATCCATTCCGCCAGAACGCCCGGATCCGTTTCCGGCTCCATCCGGACGGCCTTTTCCGTCGCAAATCGGGCACGATCAAGGCGGGCGAGCGCCCAGATAGCAGACCCACGTACCACCGACGCCGGATCATCCAGCAGCGGCAGCAGGCTGGCGACCAGCGCCCCCTCCCCTGAATTGCCGATGGCGATACAGACATTGCGCACGAACCGGTCCCGCCCGATCCGCTTGATGGGCGAACCGGAGAACACTTCCCGAAATGTGGCATCGTTCAGCGCGGCAAGTTCATCCAGCCCCGGCGCCTTGAGTTCGGGCCGTGCATGGAAGGCGATCTCGCTGGCGGCTTCGGCAAACTTGTTCCACGGACAGATGGCAAGGCAATCATCACACCCATAGATGCGGTTGCCCATCGCCGCGCGAAACTCTGCCGGGATTGGCCCGGCATGCTCGATGGTAAGATAGGAAATGCAGCGCCGCGCATCGAGTTGATAGGGCGCGGGAAACGCATTGGTCGGGCAGATGTCCTGACAGGCGCGGCACGAACCGCAATGATCCGCCTCCGGTTGATCAGGTTCCAGTTCCGCGGCGGTCAGCATCACACCCAGGAAAAACCAAGACCCCAGTTCGCGGCTGACCAGATTGGTGTGCTTGCCCTGCCAGCCGAGCCCGGCCTTTTCGGCCAGCGGCTTTTCCATCAGAGGCGCGGTATCGACAAAGACTTTCACCTCAGCGCCGGTCTCGGCCACGAACTCCCGGGCGAGCTGTTTCAGCCGCTTCTTCAACGTGTCGTGATAGTCCCTCCCCCGTGCGTAGACGGAGATGTTACCAAGCGCCTTCTGTTCCAGAGTGTGGAGCGGATCATGGTCCGGGCCGTAATTGAGCGCGACGACGACGGCAGATTTGGCATCCGGCCACATCGCAGTCGGCGCCTTGCGCCGCTCCAGCGTCGTCTCCATCCAGTCCATGCTGCCATGATGGCCAGCTTCTACGAATGCTTCCAGCCGGTCGCCTGCGTCCCACGCCTCATCCGCCCGCGCTATCGCCACGTCATCAAAGCCAAGCGACCGGGCGAGGTGCTTGACGCGGATGTGGAGGGGATCAGGCAAGGTCTAGAAATCCAAATCGGTATAGTGCGCTACGGGCCGCACCGCCTGCAACCGGTCGGCCAGCAAGGGCCTGAAGCTCGGACGCGACTTGATCCGGGCATACCAGTCTTTCAGCTCCGGCACAGCATTCCATTCGACATCGCCGAAATAGTCATAGGCAGACAAGTGCGCCGCTGCAGCCAGATCGGCCAGGGTGAGCTCCCGGCAGGCAAGATAGCCATTCAGCTCCAGCAGGCCATTCAGGAAGGTCAGACGTCCGCGCAGCGCATGCGCCCCCCGGCGCAAACGCGCTGAATCCGGGTGCCGATCGCGGCGCACCCATTGCATCACGCGCTCGGTCAGCAGTGTATCGGTAACCTCTTCACACGCAGCTTCAATCCAGGCCCACAGGCGTCGGACTTCAGCGCGCGCCGCCGGATCTGATGGCAACAGGCCCCGTCCGCTGGAGGTCTCTTCAAGATACTCGCATATGGCGCGCGTGCCGCAGGCAAACATGCGCGGCTCGCTGTCGATCTCAACCAAAGCGGGCGCAACAGCCCCATGTGCGAGGCGGGGCACGTCCGGATGAGCTGACCAGGGCGGCGATTCCAACGCCTCGAATCCCTCGTCTTTCTCGCCCAAGGCGAGGCGGACCAGCCGTCCGGCCGGATCAAGAGGCCAATGGTAGAGCCGTTTCATGGGTTCAACTTCTCATGGCATCACTGAAAGGGGTGTTAAATTCAGCTGCATCTGATCGCTTTTGCTGGGCCGTATCCTATGTTTTTTGGCTTCAAACTGTTTCCACCGTTACAGGACCACATTCATGCACGATTTCCGGTTTCGCGCTGCCTTGGCGGGCGCGGTCTCTCTCCTTGCACTTCACGCCTGCGGAAATGCGAATTCCGCTTCTGAGGCAAGCCTCGGTTCGCAGACCCAGCCTGTCCAGATTCAAGTACCGCCCGCAGGGCAGTTGCCGACGGATGTTACACCGCTGGCCTACCGGCTGGAGCTGAAAACTGATCCAGATGCCGACAGTTTCTCGGGTAATGTAGCCATTGATGTGGCCCTGACAGCGCCGCATGCGCGCATCTGGTTGCATTCGGTGGATCAGACGGTGCTGTCGGCCAAGGCCGTGCTGGACGATGGAACACATATCCCGGCAACTTTTACTGGCAATCAGGCACCGGGCGGAGTTTCAAGGCTCGACTTCGACTCGCCGATCCCGGCGGGCACGGCCACGCTCGAAATCAGCTATACAGCGCCCTACAATATGGGCCTTGCCGGTCTCTACAAGGCGGTTCAATCCGATACGGACTATCTTGCCACCCAGATGGAAGCGATTGATGCGCGCCGGATGGTACCCTCATTTGACGAACCGCGCTTCAAGACACCGTGGAGCGTGACCGTCACCGCGCCAGAAGGCATGCAGGTCGTATCCAATGGCGAGGGAATCAGCGCCGAACCGGCCGAAGACGGTTGGACCCGGCATGTCTTTGCCGAAACTCGCCCGATCCAGTCCTATCTGGTCGCCCTCGCAGTCGGCCCTTACGAGATGCGGCCCGCCCCGGCCATTCCGGCCAATGCCCTGCGCGAGGCGCCGGTGCCCCTGCGCGGCTTTGCTGCCCGCGGCAAGAGAGACCAGCTCAGCGAGGCACTCGACATCACTGACGAGATGTTGCTCTGGCAGGAGGACTATTTCGACTATTCGTACCCCTATGGAAAACTGGACCTGATCGCCGCGCCGGAATTTGCCTATGGCGCGATGGAGAATGCCGGCGCAATCATCTATCGCGAAGCCGCCCTCCTGATGAACGAACAGACCAGCCTGTCACGCCGCCGCCGCATCCTGACGACACATGCCCACGAACTGGGCCATCAATGGTTCGGCAATCTCGTCACGCCGAAATGGTGGAACGATATCTGGCTGAACGAGGCCTTTGCGACCTGGATCAGCTACAAGACGATGGACGGGGTTGACCCGGACGGCGAGTGGGGCCTCAGCCCAATCCTGGCAGGGCTCAGCGCGATGGGGGCCGACAGTCTTCAATCGGCGCGCCAGATTCGCAATCCGATCAACACCAATGGCGATATTCTCGACGCGTTCGACTCCATTACCTATCGCAAAGGCGGCAGCGTGTTGAACATGTTCGAGACCTATCTGGGCGAAGAAGCCTTTCGCGAAGGTATCCGCTTGCACATGCGTCGCTTCGAGGATGGCGTCGCTGATGCCGACGATTTCATGCAGAGCCTCGCCGACGGGTCCGGCCAGCCGGATATTGTTGAAGCCTTCACCAGCTATATCAACCAGCCAGGCATCCCATCGCTGGATGTCGCCGTGTCCTGCCCTGCTCCAGATGCGGGCCTGATCACGGTCACTCAAAGGCGCTATGCGCCGCTTGGCTCTGATATTGATACCAATGCTCAGACCTGGAACGTGCCGTTTGCTGCGCGCCTGAAAGGGCCTGTGGGGGATCGCACGATCCGGCAGATGCTGACCGCACCGGTCACCGAGATTCCTCTGGATGGCGATTGCCCCGACTGGGTGATGCCAAATGCCGGCGGCACGGGCTATTGGCGCTTCGATACGAATGCGGAAAACCTGACGGCGCTGATTTCCAACTTTGACAGCTTGTCTGACGCCGAACAGATCATGTTTGCGGATGCACTGACCTCCGGTTTCCGTGCAGGGCGGATCAGCACCGATGACCTGATGACTGGACTGGCCGCAACCTCAAGCGGTCATCCGCGTGCGGTTTCTGAAGGGTTCGGCATTATTGGCACGCTCGACCGCATGCTGGAGCCATCCGAGCAAGCGGGCCTTCGCGCGTGGGTCCAGCACACCTATGGACCGTTGGCCGAATATCTGGAATCCCGTCCGGCCACGGCGCTGAGCCAGCAGGAGATGCTTTTGCGCGACAGGCTATATGGCTTGTTGCTGGAATATGGCGAGCGCCCCGCTGAGCGCCGCGCCCTGCTCGCCCGTGCCCGGCAGTATGTCGGACTCGAAGGCAGCCCGGACGCGACGGCGCTTGCGCCGGAGGATCTCTCCACGGCCATGATCATCGGCATAGAGGATGGCGGCGCTGACTTCTATGAAGCTGCCAAGGCCTACGTCACCACTGCAACCAATCAGAATGAACGCTCGACAATCCTGAGAGTGTTGGCCAGTCGCGGAAGCAAGGATGTCGTGTCAGACCTGTTCTCGGCGGTTCTGAACGGCCCGAACTCGACCGACGAAGTCTTTACGGTTGTCTATGGCGCCATGGCCAACCCGGCAGCACAAGACACCGCATGGGATTTGATAACCACAAACTTCGAGACGGTTGTGGAGCGCATGCCCGAAATCCGTCAGCCAAAGCTCGCGGGCCTGACGGGATATTTCTGCAGCGTCAGAAAGGCCGCAGAGGCGGAAGACTTCTTTCAACAGAATGCGCAGCTGATCCCAGGCTATGAGCGATCCCTGGCCCAGGGCACGGAGAAGGCAACGCTCTGCAGCGCGCTAAGGGCTCAGAAAGCGTTGGATGTGAACAACTTCTTCCAACAGTAATCGGCCCGGCACGGCCCGGATAACGGGCTTTGTCGCTGATCGAATTTGTCTGAGATCTCCGGCTTGTATCTTGTCCGGGTCGCTTCTTGCCCAAATGGGAAGCGGCGGTCCGGTCGGGGTATGCTCAGGCCCCGGCCAGCGGATGGGAGGCGGCCCGCTGCAGGGGCACGACTTCCCACACCAATATGAATACCGTCCCTGCCGAAGGCGCCGCCTTCCATCCGCAAGGACCTTGGATGACAGGAAACCGGAAGGGCACACGCCCTGTCCGGCTCTTGGTGCAACGATCAGTGGCGCATGAACTGGCGCAACGCGTCGGCCGCAAGCGCAAATCGCGCAAACGCCCAATTGCGATCCTTGCCCAGCGTATGCAACTCTGCGAGCAATGCCTTGCGCGCATCATTGCGCTCGGCGAGCCAGGCATCTGCCCCGTCTCCGGCGAGAGCCTTCTCTGTTGCATCCGCCTGCATCCGAACCAGTTCGTTCAACAGGCGACGGCCCGCCACGCGATCCCAATAATCTGCATGCAGCAGATTGTCCCGCGCCATGGCGCGAAGCCGGTCGATGCGCAGCTGGTCGCCAATCGTGTAGAAAGCCTTGCCGGCCGCCTCCACACTGACACCCGCCTTGCCAGCCAGATCGACCACGAGCAGCCCTTGAGCAAATTGGCCCATCGCAGCCGCCCATCGCGAAATCTCTTCCGACGCGCCGCGCTTCATCAGGCTACGCACTTCGCGCTCGATGCGCGCAGCCGGGAACGGCGAGTGAATGCCGGCGAGAATGGCCTTGAACTCGTTCAGAGGCGCTTCGGTATGTTGCACGGCGTCGCCTACATGCAGGTCCGGATGGGTTTCAATGAACCAGAGCGCCGCATCGACCATTGCGCTTGCCGCATGCAGACGCAGATCGATTTGCACATCCGCAGGCACGATCGTGTCGAGCTGGTCGACCTCGCGCTGGAAGCCGTCAAAGTTCAAAACGGCACGCGCCGCTTCGAGCCCGCGCGCGACTTGCGCATTGTCGCCGCCGGTCACTTCGCGCAGGCGCAGCAGGGCCACCGGCCCGGCCATGTCCAGCACACGATTGGCAATGATCGTCGCGATAATTTCCCGCTTCAGGCGATGGTTCGACATAGCCTTTGAATAGGTGTTGATCGGACTCGGGAAGTAATTGACCAACAGGTCTTCGAAATACGGATCGTCCGGAATATCGGAGGCCACAATATCGTCGAACAGGGTGATCTTCGACCAGGCGAGCAAGACGGCTAATTCCGGCCGGGTCAATGGCTGGCCGCGCTCGGCACGCACCTTCATCTCACCGGTCTCCGGCAAGGTTTCCAGCGCGCGGTTCAATACGCCTCGGTCTTCCAGATACTCCATCAGGCGCTCAAGCGCATCATGGTCTTCCTTGGCCGTCGTTTCGGCCAGGGTCAGCGCAAAGGTCTGTGTATAATTATGACGCAGGACAAGCGCCGCCACGTCACTGGTCATCTCCGCAAGAAGGTCGTTGCGGTCTGCCGGATCGAGGTCGCCCTCACGAACCGCCTCAGCAGCCAGAATCTTGATGTTCACTTCGTGGTCAGACGAATCGACGCCGGCGGAATTGTCGATCGCGTCCGTATTGATCCGTCCCCCATGCAGGTCAAACTCGATTCGCCCGGCTTGGGTGACGCCCAGATTGGCCCCTTCCCCGATGACTTTCACCTTCAGCTGATTTGCATCAACCCGGATCGCATCATTGGCACGGTCACCGGCGGCCGCATGAGTTTCATGCGCGGCTTTCACATAGGTGCCAATGCCGCCGAACCAGAGCAAGTCCGCATCCGTCTTCAGCAGGGCGTGGATCAACTCGTCGGGCGTGACCGCATCCTTTGACAAGCCACTCAGCGCCTTGATCTCATCGCTCAGCGTGATCGACTTGGCGGAGCGCTCGAAGATTCCGCCGCCTTTCGACAGGATTCCTTTGTTGTAGTCCGCCCAGCTCGATTGCGGCTTGTCGAACAGACGCTGACGTTCAGTCAGGTTCTTGGCAGCGTCCTGAGGGTCCGGGTCGATGAAGATGTGCATGTGGTTGAAGGCCGCGATCAGCCGGATTTCCGGCGATAGCAACATGCCATTGCCAAACACGTCTCCACTCATGTCGCCCACACCGATCACGGTGAAAGGTTCGGTCTGGATGTTCTTGCCGAGTTCGCGGAAGTGACGCTTGACCGCTTCCCAGCCTCCCCGCGCAGTAATACCCATCTTCTTGTGATCGTAGCCAACCGAACCACCCGACGCGAACGCATCGCCCAACCAGTGGCCCATCTCCTCACTGATCGCATTGGCGGTGTCGGAGAAGGTCGCCGTGCCCTTGTCCGCCGCCACGACGAGGTAGGGGTCTTCACCATCCCAGACAATCGTGTCCGCCGGGTGGGTGACCTGCCCCTCCACGAGATTGTCCGTGATACCGAGCAACGCCCGGATGAATTCCTTGTAGGCATCCCGTCCAGCCTCGAACCAGGCATTGCGGTCAGAACGATCCGGCAATTGCTTTGGCAAGAATCCACCCTTGGAGCCGACCGGCACGATGACCGCATTCTTCACCTGCTGCGCTTTCACAAGGCCCAGAACTTCGGTGCGATAGTCTGATGCACGGTCCGACCAGCGCAGCCCCCCGCGCGCAACCGCGCCAAAGCGCAAATGCACGCCCTCGACCCGCGGGCTCGACATATATATCTCGCGGAAGGGTTTCGGCTCCGGCAGGTCTTCCAGTTCGCGGCTGGCAATCTTGAGGCTGACAAAACTGTAGGGCGCGCCATCGCCATTGGTCTGGTAGAAATTGGTCCGCTGAACGGCCAGGATCAGATCAGCGAGACGGCGCAGCACCTGATCGTCTGCCAGCGCCGACACGTCGCGTAATGCGTCCTCGATCTCTGCGCGCATTTTCTCGGCTTCATGCGTGCGTTCGGCGAGTGACATATCGCGCGCCGGATCGAAGCGGATAGCGAACAGGTCCAGCAATTTCTGGGCAATCGCCGGATAAGTCGAAAGCGCCGTCTCCTGAACATATTGCGGTTGATCCATGCCGCTCTGCCGACGATATCCGGCGAGCGCCCGGATCAGGGCCGCATCGCGCCAGCTTGCGTCAGCGCTGAGCACCAGCCGGTTGAAGCCGTCATTTTCGGCCCGTCCGCTCCAGACCGCAACAAACGCATCCTCCAGCGCGGTTCGGATTGCATCGAGGTCAATTGCTGCGCCGGCCGTCGCGCACATGACAACATCGTGGATCCAGTAGGTCTCGGGCGCATCGTCGGCTGGCTTTTCCGTCGGACGGACCGGATAGCCGGTCTCGAAATCCACGAAGAAACCCATTTGCTCGAAGATTGGCACACAGGCAGACAGCGGGATCGAACCATTGCGGGAGTATATCTTGACCCGTATCTTGTTGTCGGAATCCCCTTCCAGCCGGTAGGCGCGCGTCAGGATGGGGTGACCGGCAGACAAATTTGCCATCGCCGCAACATCGCGCATCGCCTCGTCAGGCCCGAAGGCTTCGCGATAGGCTGCATTGAAAGCCCCGATGAAGGAACGTGCATTTTCCTGATGTGCGCGTTCAAGGTCAGACTGGACCAGCGCCGACCGGAAGCCTTGCTCCCATGTTCGCGTGATCTGGACGATACGCTTCTCGAGCGCCGCAAGGTCCGGCAAGGGATGGCCCTGTCCCAGCCAGATTTCGAAATGGACCCGGACCAGGGTCTCGGAATCAAAATACGGTCGGAAGCGCGTCACATGCCCATTATAAGCGGTGACCAGTTCCTGCGTGATGCGTTGGCGCATGGCGGTGTCATAGGCTTCACGCGGCACATAGACGATTGCGGTGACAAACCGGTCAAATTGGTCCTGTTGCACGAACAGGCGCGTGCGTGGCCGCCCGATCAGATGCAGCGCGCCGACAATGATCGGATGGAGGATTTTCGACGAGGTCTGAAACAACTCGTCGCGCGGCCAGGTTTCCAGTAGATTGGTCAACGCCTTTTCGGTATGTCCGCCGGGCGTTGCGCCAGAAGCTTCGAGGATGGCGGCAATTCGACGGCGGATCAGCGGGATCGAGCGGGCCGTTTCGTCATAGGCCTCGGCGGTGAAAAGGCCGAGGAAGCGAACTTCACCATTCACCCTGCCCTGCGCATCATATTTCTTCACGCCGACATAGTCGCAAGCGACCCGGCGGTGCACGAGGCTGGTCAGCGTCGATTTGGCAACAAGGATCGGATACGGTTCCGACAGATGTGCGCCAATCTCAGGCGTCAACACGAGGGGTTCGGCCTCGCGAGACAGAACGTTCAGTTCTTCATCGCGCAGCACGCCCAGATTGGAGCCCTCCACCATGATCGGCTCTTCGGGCAGCACTTGCCCATCGGCATTTGTCTCGAATTCGTATTCGCGGCAGCCGAGGAACACGAAATGTTCCCGCGAAAGCCATTTCAGGAAGGCAACTGCTTCGTCGCGGTCCATCTCTTTGAGATGCGTGACGCCCTTCAGCCGGTCGATCTCCTGCTGCATGCGCGCCCGCATGGGCTCAAAGTCCGATACGGCAACCGCATTGTGCGCCAGCGCCAGGCGAACTCCGGCTTTCAGGCGCGCCGCCTCATCGTGGGTCAGGATCGGCAAATGAACCTGGATGACGGACACGCTGCGCCCGTCCTGTCGTTTGACAATCGGATGAAACAGGGCCGCGACCTCAAACCCCTGCGCGCCGCACTCGCCAAGCACCGAATCCACGAGGAATGGCATGTCCGGGCTGGCGGTCTCTAGAATGGTACGTGACAGGGAGTCCCCGTTTTCCCCATCGACCTCCAGCAGGACGCGCACATCCTGCTCTCCCGGAGCGACCGTCTCTGCCCATTCCCAATGGCGGCGCGCAAGAAATTTTAGGTCGCCATCCGTCAGTCCGGTGAGGTCTTCGTGCCCTGATTCCCGCTGAATCTGGTCGAAAACTTGCTCCAACGGCTCATGTGAAGCAGAATTTACTGTCATGTGGGTGTCTCGCGAAAGAACTTAACGATGTTCCCATCTAGACTGCGTTGGCACACCGGCACAACACATAGGGGCAAATGAATTGCCCCAGCGTCATGACGGGTCTTTGGGGGATCGAATCTTGGGCCCTCAGGGCCCGATATAAACGGACCCGCCGAACGGGGACGTGTCCGGCGGGTCCTACAGGCCTATTCCGCAGGCTGGGTGGGGGGACGCACGCGGAGGGCCTGATCTCACTAAATTTGCAAGCGCTGTGCCGAATACAAGTCTTCGTCAGCAGCGCCTGATGTTACCAATAATTGAGTATGGGCTCTGAACCGGATTCGCAATTATTAACTTGCCTAACACTTCGCATAATTTATCGATTTTCACCATAGGTCTGAGCAGCGCTGACTGCATCCGACAGCTCCGTATTGGTACCCTTGCCTTGTGGATTACCATCTGCAGAAAGCAGGATTGCAATCCATCTGGTGCTGGAAGATTGCGCAAAGAATATCATCATCAGAACCGTCAAAGGTGCCGACAGGAACATGCCGGGAATGCCCCAGATCGCACCCCAGATGGCCAGGGAAAGCAGGACGACCAAAGCTGACAAATTCAGCGACTCCCCCATCATGCGCGGCTGGATGAAATTGCCGATTGAAAACTGCCAGAAACTGACGGCAGCAAACACGATCGCCGCATAGATGTAGTTGTCTTGCGGTGGTGTGCCCGGCACCCAGGCCGGAAGTTCCGGCTGCACGATGGCAAACAGCGGGGGCACCAGTGCCGCAACAATTGACCCCACAGTCGGGATATAATTGAGCACAAATATCAAAGCCGACAGGAAGAGCGCATTTTGCACCCCCAAGGCCAGCAATGAGAAATAGGTCAATGCGGTGATCAGGGCGGAGATCACAGTCTGGGTCCACAGATAGGTTTCGATACTGCGCCGCGCTTCATCGCCCACCTGGCGCACCTGCGCGCGTTGCTCGAAACCGGGGAAGATATTGTCCAGTTTCCGGGTCCAACTGGACTGCGCCAGGAACAGGAAGGCGACATAGATCAGGATCAGGACCAGATCGCCGGACAGGTCACCGGTTTCGTTGGCGATGGTCGCAAAGAAACGTTGTCCGGTTTCGTTGAACAGCAGTTCCTGCAGTGTCGGCGCACCCGACATGTGCACCACCTCATACATGTCCGCGATCATGTCGTTGATCCGGTTTTCATACTCTCCGGCGTCGCGCCCAAATTCGGCGATGCCATTTGCGAGCAGCGCCATGAATCCGAAAAATCCACCCAAAACAATCAGGACCGCGAAAACCCGGGCGTGCCCGATCTTGAGCGCGCGAGACCAATTGTCGATCATCGTGGCAAAGCCCTCGATGACGAGGAACAGGAACACAGCCAGCGCAAAGGGCGCGAGGATGCTGCGGCCAAAATGAAGAAAGGTCAGGATGACGCCGGTCGCGATGATCCAGATGCCGGTCTTCGTCGCGCGATCCATAATATCCCCCGGAGCTGTGGTTACCACAGGGTGAGGAGAGCCTCGCGCGCCGTCAAGAGCCTGCGCCTCCACCCTTGCCGAATCCGGCGAATTCTCTAGCGTCGCAGCCTGTAAGGAATGAAGGGGACAGGATGATGGATTCCATCTTTATCGGGGGCGCAGATGCCGAGGGCACCGGCACGCCAAATGTGGCGCAGAACCTGTTGCTGAAAATCGCAAACCGGCATGGCCTGATCGCGGGCGCAACCGGCACCGGCAAGACAGTCACCCTGCAAAACCTGGCTCAGGGCTTTTCCGATGCGGGCGTTCCTGTCTTCTGCGCGGACGTGAAAGGTGACCTTTCGGGCATCTGCATACCCGGCAGCACGGATCACAAGCTGCACGACAAATTCGTTGCACGCGCCAACAAGATCGGGCTCGGCGAGTATGAGTACACGTCTGCGCCAACCGTGTTCTGGGACGTGTTCGGCGAGAAGGGCCATCCGATCCGCACCACGATTTCCGAAATGGGGCCCCTGCTCCTCTCGCGGCTGATGGACCTCACCGACGCGCAGGAAGGCGTGCTGAACATCGCGTTCGAATATGCCGACGATAATGGCCTGCTGCTGCTTGACCTGAAGGATCTGCGCAAACTGCTCGTTCATATGAGCGACAAGGAGGTCCGCGACGAACTCAGCAAGGAATACGGCAACATTGCCTCTGCGTCGCTTGGCGCGGTGCAACGCAACTTGCTCGTCATGGAACGCGAAGGTGCCGATTTCTTCTTCGGCGAACCCGCACTGGAATTGTCGGACATGATGCGCACCAATACCGATGGGCGCGGCATCGTGAACGTGCTGGATGCCACCCGCCTGATCAACAGTCCAAAACTCTACTCCACCTTCCTGCTCTGGCTGTTGTCGGAACTGTTCGAGCAGCTTCCCGAGATTGGCGATCCGGACAAGCCGCGCCTCGTCTTCTTCTTTGATGAAGCCCACCTGTTGTTCGACGACGCTCCTGCGGCG
>NZ_DFME01000127.1:115667-124157 GCF_002375605.1 Hyphomonas sp. UBA3601
GGCGTCTATTTCGTTACCCAAAACCCGCGCGACCTGCCGGAAAGCGTGCTCGCACAACTGGGCAACCGGCTGCAGCATGCCCTGCGCGCCTATACGCCCGCCGAACGCAAAGGCGTACGCGCCGCGGCGCAGTCCTTCCGCGAGAATGAGACTTTTGACACAGAGGAAGTCATCACCCAGCTTGGCGTTGGCGAGGCACTGGTCTCAACGCTGGACGCCAAGGGCGCGCCAAGCGTGGTACAATGGACCGTGATCCGCCCACCAGCCTCACGACTTGGCCCCGCAACGGACGCGGAGCGCAAATCGGTCCAGAATGCCAGTCCCGTCGCCGGAAAGTACGAGAAGTCAATTGACCGTGAGTCGGCCTATGAAGTGCTGGAAGCGCGCGAAGTGAAAGCCGCAAAGGAAGCTGAGGAACTTGCCAAGAAAGAGGCCAAGGCTCAGGCCGAGCTGGACAAGAAGAAAAAGAAAACGACCACGCGCCGTAGCTCCCGCCGGATGAGTTCGCTCGAGAAAGCGGGAAATCAGGCAGCCCGAACGGCCAGCCGGGAGATCGTCCGTTACATCCTGCGCGGCATCATGGGCACGTTCAAACGCTAGCGGGGATCAGTTGGGCAAGCGGCCGGCTTCGTCGGAGTCTTCCTCGGCATAGGCCTCGTCCTCTTCCGGCAGGTCGTCGTCCATCGCTTCAATCTCGGCCAGGGCGGCATCGACGTTTTCCGACGGCGTGATATCGGCTTCGCCCTCATGGGTGTCCTCGAAGTCCTCATCAATATATTCAGCTGCTTCGTCGGCTGCCGCGACGGCCATGACTTCCTCGGTCTTCGGCTTGCGCTTCCAGAACGGCGCATGCGGGTCGGCTTTCCGGTCATACTGCATGCTGTAATATTCATGGGCGGTATGGGTCAGCGGGCGCGGCGTCAGGTGCAGACCGTACTGGCGCAGACGTTCAACGACTTCATCGCGCAGATGCATGCCCGGAAAGGAATTTGCCGAGAAGCCATGCGCTTTCATCCAGTCGCGCACGTGCCAGCTGCGCACAGTGCCCGCCTCTGAAGGACGTACACCGGCGTGCTCTTCCCACATATAGAGCGTCGCAATGCCGTTGATCGTCGCATCCATCGCGTCGTCGAGCGTTGCGCTGAGATCGCGCTTCTGGGCCAGCACCGCCCGCAATGCCATCTTGCGCGCCTCAAGTTCCTGATAGGTCGCGCCGATCACGGCGATCGCATTGCGATTGGTCTTGATCAGGGAAGCGTTTACACCGTCGAGCTGCGGATGCTGGACCGGCAGCAGGACATCTGGTCCGGCTTCCTGCGTGTCGACGATCTGGGCGACCTCATTCACCATGCGCTGGAGATTGATTCGCATCTCATGGCTGATGCCGTCGAGGGCGGAGATCGCGCCATCGCGTTCTTCATCCCTTAGCCGCCAAAGCTGCCAGGCGATCATCAATGCTGCTGCGATAAGCAGGCCGAGCCCGCCGGTGAAGAATGTGTAGAATTGCGCTTCACTCATTCTGAGATCCCCTCAACGCGTCCACCGTAAACCATGCTTCCCCCGCATGGCGACCGGTTAAGTGTTGGTAAACCTTAGCCCTTGAGCGCACGTCCTGCAATCACTTGAAGACGGTCGAGCAAATCCGGGTCGCGCGCCTGTGGCGCAGTAATCAACGCATAATCCAGACACGTATCCGTGCCGTTCGGATCCGACGTACGCTCCATTCCGGACAGGGCTTCAGCAAGCCGGACAACAGCCTTACGGGCCACCGCGCTGTTCTGGCCCATGATTTCCAGCACATTCGTCACCGATACCGCCTCGGTTTCTGCCCGCCAGCAATCATAATCGGTGACCATGCAAAGAATAGCGTAGGGCAACTCGGCCTCTCGGGCGAGCTTGGCTTCCGGCATCGCGGTCATGCCAATCACGTCGCAACCCCATTGCCGATAGAGTTTTGATTCCGCGAGCGAAGAGAATTGCGGTCCCTCCATGGCCAGATACGTGCCGCCGCGATGCATCTTTGATCCGACAGCCTCCGCCGCATCTGCTGCAAGCCCCGACAGGCGCGGGCAGACCGGGTAGGCCATGGAGACATGCGCCACCATGCCGGCTGCGAAGAAGGTTTTGTCGCGCGCAAAGGTGCGGTCGATAAACTGGTCTGCGGCGACGAAGTCACCGGGGGCGTATTCCTCTTTCAGGCTGCCGCAAGCCGAAATTGACAGGATGTCCGTCACACCCGCCGCCTTCAGTGCAGCAATGTTGGCGCGGTAAGGCACCTCGGTCGGCGTGATGCGGTGACCTCTTCCGTGGCGCGGCAGGAAGACCAGCTCCACCTCCCCTATCCGGCCGCGCACCAGCACGTCAGATGGCTTGCCCCAGGCAGTCTCGACCTGTTCCTCGCGGCGGTCTTCCAGGTCGTCAATTTCGTAAAGGCCCGAGCCTCCGATAATGCCGAGGGTCCATTTGCTCATGATCTGCTCCGGAAAAAGAAAACCCCGCCCTTGGATCAGCCAGGGACGGGGTCGTCAATTCAAGGTTCTGTCAGAACTGCCTAGTGCTCTACGTTGCGCCAGATGCGCTTGTAGGAGAACCAGAGCAGGATCGCGAGGATGCCAAAATACACCATCACGGCAAGGCCAAGCGATTTGCGGTTGGTCTGTTTCGGCTCACCTGCCCAAGCGAGGAATTGCGCAACATCATAGGCCATCTGGTCGATGGTCGCTTCGGTGCCGTCGCTATACTCGACGCGGCCCGGAACGAGCTGCGGCGGCATGGCAAGGAAGCCACCCGGAGGCGCATGGCGGGGATCGCCTTCGAATTGCGGAACCGTATCGCCCGGCATGTACGGATTGTAGTACTGGCCGGCATTCTGGATCAGGTAGCCTTCGTAATGGTCATCACCATGACCAATATGCAGCTTGGACGCGTCGATAACGGTCTGAACTTCGGCAGGCGTATCGTCGCTCGGATCATCCGGCGTGCCCCCGTCAGATGCTTCAGCGACAACGCGCTCTGAGAATACGTCCTCATCCGGATAGCCTGCCAGCAGGCTGTACACATAAGACGCGCCATCATGGCGGGCCTTGTAGATCACTGACAGGTCTGGTGGCACAGCGCCGCCATTGGCCGCACGGGCCGCACTGTCATTCGCATATGGGCTGCGGAATGTGTCGGCGGGCGTCGCCGGACGGAAATCATAGTCACCGACTTCATTTGGCGTCGGGCTGAGGATTTCGTTCTGCGCGGCCAGAGCCTTCACATACGGGTTGTCGTTCGGGTTCGGATAGGCCTCGTCATAGAACGGGCCACCCGGATCGCCGAGGTTGCGGTAGCTGAGCAGCTTCATGGAGTGACAGGACGAACAGACTTCCTGGTACACCTGATAGCCACGCTGCAGCGAGGCCTGGTCGAACTGACCCGTCACGCCTTCAAAGGGCCAGCCCTCTTCCGGTTCGTGCGGGTGAGCAGCTCCGCCGGCAGCATGCGCTGACGCGGCGATCATTAGACCGGCAAGACCGGCAGTAAGAATGCGGAACGCTTTCATGATTTTCCCCAAAGCTCCCTATTCAGCCGGCACGGCCGACGCTGACGCCTTGTGGCGCTTCAGCACGGATTTATGGATCGATTCCGGCAATTCCTTCGGCTTCTCGGTCAGACCAAGGAAGAACAGAAGAACGAAGAAGCCGAAATAACAGAAGGTCAGGATCAACGAGAAGTGACGGAACATGAAGGTCGGAGCCGGCACAGCCGACAGAGACGGGTTCGCGTCAGCTGGCAGGCTCTCCATGAACCGTTTCGCGTCGATATAGGCTTCGCCACCACCCTTGTATTCGCTGGTCGCTTCCTGACCATCCGCCGTATAGCTGACCACCAGTTTCGGATCACCCTGCAGCGCCGGAATGACGGCATCGTCCGGGTTGGCCGCGCCACACCAGCCGAGCAGCAGGCAGACGGCGACAAAGCCGAAGAAGAACTGCTTGGCCACCGGACGGTAGCGCATGGACTTCACTTTCGACGTGTCGAGCCAAGGCAGGATGAACAGGACCGCGATGGCTGCGAACATGAAGATCACGCCGAGCAGCTTGGCCGGGATCGGGCCGAGATCGAACGTGATGGCGCGCAGGATGGCGTAGAATGGCAGCAGGTACCATTCTGGCACGATGTGCGCAGGCGTCACCAGCGGGTTGGCCTCGATATAGTTGTCGGCATGGCCCAGCACGTTCGGTGCGTAGAAGACGAAGACGGCAAACATGATCAGGAAGATCACGATCGCGAAGGCGTCCTTCACCGTGTAATACGGGTGGAATGGCACGGTGTCTTTCGCAACGTCCTGAACCTCAACACCGGTCGGGTTGTTGTTGCCCGGCACATGAAGCGCCCAGACGTGCAGGATGACTGCGCCGGCGATCATGAAGGGCAGCAGATAGTGCAGCGAGAAGAAGCGCTGCAGTGTCTGGTTACCAATCGATGGTCCGCCGAGGATCCAGGTCTGGAGGCTCTCGCCGATCAGCGGGATGGCACCGAATAGCGACGTAATGACGTTTGCGCCGTGATAGGACATCTGGCCCCAAGGCAACATATAGCCGAGGAAGGCGGTGGCCATCATCAGAAGGTAGATGACACAGCCAAGGATCCACAGCACTTCGCGTGGCGCCTTGTAGGAGCCGTAATAGAGCCCGCGGAACATGTGAATATAGACGGCAAGGAAGAACATCGACGCGCCATTGGCGTGAATGTAGCGGAGCAGCCAGCCATACGGCACATCGCGCATGATACGCTCAACAGACGCAAACGCGCCGTCGACACTGGCCTCATAGTGCATGGCCAGGATGATACCGGTCAGAATCTGAATCACGAGACAGACGGCAAGGATGCCGCCGAAAGTGTACCAGTAGTTCAAATTCTTCGGGGTCGGGAAATTGATCGCCGTGTCCTGGGCAAACCGGACCAGCGGCAAACGCGTATCAAGCCATTTCGTGAAGGCATTGGTCGGCGTGTAGGAGGATTCGTGTCCACTCATCTGCGGTATCCTTCCCTTAAAGCGAAATGTTGATCACGGAGTCGGACACGTAATTGTAATCCGGAACCGGGAGGTTTGTGGGGGCCGGGCCTTTGCGGATGCGGCCAGACGTATCGTAGTGCGAGCCGTGGCATGGGCAGTACCAGCCACCGAAATCGCCTGTATTGCCTTGCGCCGGACCAACCGGAACACAGCCAAGGTGGGTACAAGAGCCCGAGGTGACCAGAATGGCCGGGTTCAACGACCCGTCAGCCTTGGGACGCAGACGCGCATCATCGGTCTCGGGATCGCGCAATGTCGCGACATTCACCGAATCGGCCGCAGCAATCTCAGCCGCTGTGCGGTGGCGCACGAAGAACGGCTTGCCGCCGATCAGGACGCGGATCTCGCCGCCCAGAGGGATTTTGGACACATCGACATCCAGCGCCGAAGCGGCCTTTGTGTCAGCGGCCGGGTTCCACTGGTCAACCGCGGCCCAGGCAAACATGGCAGCGCCGCCAAAGGCGACCGCTCCAGTGGCGATGTGAATGAAATTGCGGCGATCGTCGTCGATCATCTCGCCGTGTTCGTGTGCAGGTGTGTCAGTCACGCTTATCCCGTCCCTTGCGAAGGCAGAAATCTGGGCCCGTCATACAGGAGCCCGCCCCCTTGCACATTGCGGCAAGTGGGCGCGGGTGCCTCCCCATAAACTACTATTGGCAGCGCGTTATCCTGACTTGGCGCCTGTGACAACAGGGCGCTTGCAAGTGTCGCAGTCCTCGCCCCATGTGTCGCGCCATGACAGATGGTGATCTCGAAACGAAGAAGACTCGCGCACGCGACTGGTTCAGGGTGTTGCAGGAAGACATCTGCGCGCGGTTCGAAGCGCTGGAAAATGCGGCGGAACGCCCCCTTTATTCAGGCGAACCGGGACGGTTCGAACTGACCGAGTGGAAACGCGGCGATGGCAGCGAAGACCTGGGCGGCGGCCGTATGGGCCTGATGCGCGGCAAAGTGTTCGAAAAAGTCGGGGTCCACTTCTCCGAAGTCCACGGCACATTCTCTGAAGCCTTCGCTGCCCAAATCCCCGGCGCGGACAAGTCAGATGGCCGATTCTGGGCCTCGGGCATTTCGCTGATCGCGCATCCACGCAATCCGAAAGTGCCCGCCGCGCATATGAATACCCGCATGCTGGTGACCAGCCAGTCCTGGTTCGGCGGCGGCGGAGATCTCAATCCCCTGCTCGATTATCAACGTGATCAAGACTTCGAAGACACGGTCGATTTCCACGCCGCCATGAAATCCGCCTGCGACACGCATCCGGGCGCCGATTTCACGCAGATGAAAGAGACCTGCGACACCTATTTCCATCTCGCTCACCGGGATGAGCCACGCGGCACGGGCGGCATTTTCTATGACCGCTTCAATTCGGGCGACTGGGACGCCGATTTCGCCTTCACACAGGAAGTCGGCAAGCAATTCGCGGAGATCTACCCGAAACTGGTCGCCCGGCGCATGAACCAGACCTGGAGCGAAGCCCAACGCGAGGAACAGCTGATCCAGCGCGGCCGCTATGTGGAGTTCAATCTGCTCTACGACCGCGGCACGACCTTCGGCTTGAAGACCGGCGGCAATGTGACGAGCATCCTCTCCTCCATGCCCCCTGTCGTGAAGTGGCCGTGAGGCCCTAGTCTGTCGCGCAATAACGTGCGTCGCCATCCGGCATTTCAATCGAGACTTTCCGCTCCTTCACAAGGGTGAAATATTCCTCATCCTGTGCCGGGCGCAGATAGATGGCGACACGGGGGTCCAAGGGATTGGCACCCGGCTTCAGGCAGGGCCTCGTGGTGACGCTGACGGACAGGCTTTTCTGGCCGGGTGCCTCCTTGAGGCTCAGCATATGCGCGCGGAAATCGTCCATGCGCGGCGCGTCCTTTGGGTGGATATGCAGCCGATGGATCATGAACCCTGCCTTTGCGCGCTTGTTCAGGAAACGGGTTGGCGCGTCCGGCACGGGGACAAGGTGGAACAGCTCTTCCCGGGTCTTGTCCCCCTCTTCCTGCCAGACTGACAAAACGAGCGTTGCTGCGTCCTCAGGCAAGTCATAGTCATCCGGCGCGCGCACAGCGACCTCGACTTGGCTGGCATCCATGGTCGTCGGATCCAGCGCAGCGAGTTTCGGCAGGCTGGTCACCGGCACGCTTGCGCAGGCAATGGGCAGAAAAACACCTGCGCCGATGACGAAAATCCTTGCGATAATGGCGAACATGCAGATACCCTTCTTTCAATAACTAATTCACGTAAAACATGAATTTTTAATTGGCAAGGACGAATAATGAACACTCCCACACTCCTGCCTGACCGGACACGCCTCGTCTGCCGCGTCTTGAAATGGCTCGCACTCCTCATCCTCGTCCTGATGGTGGCAGCCTATTTCCTGATGGACGCTTCATCCTCCATCCTGGATTCGGCCTGGGAGGGCCTTCAGCCGCATGTCCGGGAGGACGTCTCTTATTCCGGGGGAAAGAAACTGCTCCTGCATGTCCTGGCAGCGATCGGCTATTTCAGCCTCACCCTGATCGTCATCGGCGCTGCGCGTGTCTTCAGCGTGTTCCAGAAAGGCGTGGTATTTGCGCCCGCCGCTGTCCGGGCAGTGCGCTTCCTGGGCCTGGACATTTTTCTGTTTGCTGCCGTGCAACTGATCCTGCCTACGCTGATGGTGCTCGGCCTGACCTATGACAATGGACCGGGTAACCGGGCACTCACACTTGGAATCAATTCCAATACCGTCATCTTGTTGATGATTGGCGCGGTGATCCTGGTAATCGGTCAGATCCTGACTCAGGCGACCGACATCGCCCATGAAAACGAGCAGTTCATCTGATGGCCATCATAGTCCGCCTCGATGTGATGCTTGCCTTGCGCAAGATGAAGTCCAAAGAACTGGCCGCGGCAATCGGCATTTCCGAGCAGAACCTGTCGCAGCTAAGACAGGGGCACGTCAAAGGCGTGCGGTTCGAGACGCTGGACAAGATCTGCGCCGCGCTGGACTGCAAGCCGGGCGATATACTGGACCGGGACGAGGACCAGTCGCGAAATCCCGTCCGGATTTTGGGCACCGACGGAAAAAAGCGATGACGATCAGAGCATTGTGGCTCGAATTAACGTTTCGGAAATGACGAAAACTTCATTCGAAGGTATAAGCGTGGTCGATGGTCACCAGTGCGAAAGCCTTTCCCTGGGGGGCAGGGATACTGCTCCTGCTAGCGACGGTGACAGCCGCCGCAGCAGGAGCAGTGATTTCGGGCGGCAGTTCCGACCCCTGGTACGCTGCGCTCAGCAAACCTTTCCTCACGCCACCAGACGTCATGTTTGCCCTTGTCTGGCCAATTCTGTTCGTACTGATGGCGGCAGGCGCCCTGCTGGTGCTGGACCGGGCCGGTTCATTTGAACGTGCCGTCAGCCCGCTCGGGCTGTACTATTCGATGCTG
>NZ_DFME01000127.1:124214-125909 GCF_002375605.1 Hyphomonas sp. UBA3601
CGTCAGCCCGCTCGGCCTGTACTATTCGATGCTGGTGTTCAATGCGGGCTGGAGCCTTGCATTCTTCGGCATGAACGAGGTCGCGCTGGCGCTCGGCATTCTGGTGGCGCTTTGGCTGTTGATCGTGGCCATGATGCAGGACTTCTGGCGCTATTCGCACCTCGCCGCCTTGCTACAAATCCCCTATCTGGTCTGGATCAGTTTCGCCGGATACCTCAACGCGTACATCCTGTTCACGAATTGAGGCGCGCGACCAATTCGTCTCGAGTCAGACTGAAATCCGACGCCACCCAGCTCTGCTCCAATGTGCGCAGGACTGCGCCGACATCCGGACCGCTAAGCCCTGCTGCAAGGGCATCTGCGCCGCCCAGCGGAAAGTCCGGCTTCTGCCAGTCGACTGCCGCTGCCTTGATCGTCGTCAGGGCATCCGCTCCAGAAACCTGCGCGGCCTCGATCAAGGCGCGGTCCAGCACCGCACGTGGGCCAAAGTGGTAAAACAGACGACGCAGCGCGTCCGGTTGGACGCCAAGAACATGAGTTAGCGCAGGGTCGGCCCACTCGGCCAGTCGGCTGGCCTCGGCATTGGATAGCCGCAGATGCGCCGTGACACTGGTCACATCGCGGGCGCGACGGGGAAGCATGGCCATCAAGCGTTGCAACGGATCTGGCGCAAGGCCGGCCCCCTGCTCCACCGAAACAAGAGATGGCAATTCCGATGCGTTCGCGCCCGGCAGCACAGCTCCCAGCACGCCCGTCTCTTCCATGGCCAGCATGGCTTCGGACGGATCGGGCGCTTCCATCAGGCGTTTCAATTCCTTCCATATCCGCTCGGAAGCAATCTTTGCGAGTCCATCCTTTTGCCGCTCACATGCAGCAAGACCCTCCGCATCCATGCCCGCGCCATACCAGGCATTAAAGCGGAAGAAGCGCAGGATGCGCAGATAGTCCTCGCGCAGGCGCTGGTCTGCGTCGCCAATGAAGATCACCCGCCCATCAATGGCATCCTGCACCGAGTTCGGCACGATCTCATGCAGGCGGCCATCGGCGGCGGCGTAGATAGCATTGAGCCGGAAATCACGGCGCTCCGCATCCTCGGCCCAATCCTCGGTGAAAGCGACCACGGCGCGGCGGCCATCGGTCTCGACATCGTGGCGCAGGCTGGTGATCTCGTAGGGGCGGCCGTCATAGATGGCAGTGACGGTGCCATGCTCCAGCCCGGTCGGAATGGCGCGAATGCCGGCCGCTTCCAGCGCCGCAAGCGTTTCATCGGGTTTCAACTGGGTGGCGATGTCTATGTCATCGACCGGCACGCCGCGCAGTTCGTTGCGCACACAGCCGCCAACGAAGCGCGCGCCACCAGGACGCGCCACTTCCAGCGCAGCCATCACGGCGCGTGTGCCCGGCCAGTCCAGCCAGGGCGCGGTCGTCAGATCAGTCCGTGTCATCGTCCTGCCGCACGATCTCCGGTGTGTCGGCATCGGGGTCCGGGGCCAGGATCACCGGCTCTTCCTCCCGGCGCGCGGCATCTTCGGTATCCGGCGCCGTGGCGCGGATCTCGCCGGCATCATGGATATCCGTGCCGGGCCCGGTCGCGCCCCGCGCAGAACGGACGCTGTCGCGTTCACGGGGAACGCCGACATTGGTCACATCATGTTCGCAAGGATAGTCGCGGGCCGGGATCAGCTTGCCATTCTC
>NZ_DFME01000106.1:0-9975 GCF_002375605.1 Hyphomonas sp. UBA3601
TAACAATTCCTATTTGTTCGTTGCCCTCGCTTGAGGCTGGTATGCCGGTCGCGTTCAGCCCCAAGGGGTGCTTTTCGGCGAGATCTTCGGCAATTGCCTCAATGATCATTCGCGAAAACGCCGAAGCCGCCTCCCCTCCTGACTGGGTGAAGGCCTCTTCGAGTCCAGTGTGACTCAGCATTTCAGACCAGAGCAGTTGTTCGAACCTCACACCGATTTCTTCGATGGCAGTCTTGCCTGCGCCGTTTCCGGCGGGCGAGGTGCCAGACAGAGGCGCTGTTCCCATGCCTGCGCCTGAAATATCTGTCATACCTCTCACTCCTCACGTCTGGCGGCAGCGAAATGAACCGCGTTTGCTTAAAACTTATTTTACCAGTGTTGGGCCAAACAGGGTTAAGAGAAACCTAATCTGGATTAACCTATGACGCCTTTTCTGAGCTTCGATGGAATGTCCGCAGTCGATTCATCTGGCGGTGCGCCAAATGCATCTCCGTTAGCGGATGGAGAACTAGGCAAGGCTTTTCAGAAGCATTTAGCAGAACAAGATACTATTGAAGGTGAAGCGCCAGATCAGGTCATGATGGCGAGCGTAAACACTGATACCGCAAATGCGTCGCCGATCGCCTTTCTGAATCTGGAATCTGAAAACGTCATAGATGTAGAGCTTGATCCAGCCGACCTTGAGGCAACCGACTTCGCAAAACTTGAGGAAGCCCCGGAAGTTTCGGCGCCACTGGTCACCTCAAATGTCGATCCGGACACTGTCAAAGGCACAGATTCTGACGTGACTATTCCGGTCCCGCATGCCGCGGAAATAATTGAGGCGTCGGCTTCGTCCGAGCCGCGCGCACCCGACGCCAAGACCATGGTTGATCCGGATCTTGCAGACACCAAAACCACTACTGTGCCGGGTCTAGCAGACGCCGAACCTGAGCGCGCCGATGCGTCCATTGAGGACTTGCCAGCAACGGTCGCCGTTGATGACCCGCTCCAGTTTCAGGCACCCCCAGCCGAGCCTCGAGAGGCCTCTGAAATCGAACCGGATGCGATGATCGAACCGGATGCGGTGATCGAATCGGATGCTCTGATCGAATCGGCTATTGTTCCGAAAGCCACTGAAATGGGTGCGCTAGCTGACGCGGCTGGCGAATCCGAGTTGGAGCCCTCCCCCGCCCCCCAGAAGACCGCCTTCAACACCGCTGGAACTCCACAGCCCGCTCCATCTGGCGAAACCGCTCAGGACGGCACGCCGCAAGACCGGAAATCACCTGACCCCCTGCCAGGATCACTCAATACCTCAGGGTCTATGGAGCCGGTCCAAGGATTTGCAACCGGAATGGCAACAGAGTTTGCCAGCCCGGCATCTGACACCGGGCAACCATCTACATTGGGCCTGTCAGCCGTAACGAGCACGACGCCGACGATCTCCACCCCCTCGATGCAAGCCGTAGTCGCCCCCGCGCAACCTCAAGCGAATTATGTTGCTGTACCCGCCGATATTCCGAGCATCATTTCTCGGGAATTGTCATCAGACACGCAGTCGAACCGCGTGCGAATTCAGCTCGATCCGCCAGAACTCGGACGGGTCTCTCTTGAATTCAAGTTTGACCAGCAAGGCCTACAGCACGTGCTGGTCACAGCAGATTCAGCCGAAGCGATTCGCCGAATACGGGCCTTTCACCCGGAGCTGGTCTCGATCCTCGACGAGCACGGCTTGTCTAGCCAGGATATGACCTTTCGCGAGCAACCCTCTGATCAGAACCCGGCTCAAAGCTGGTCGAACACTGACGCCGACGCCCTGGACAGCGACCCAGATAGTTTGGCCGTCGCTGCATCCCCCCTTCAACAAGCCACCCCCTCCAGCACCGTCACCAACGGCCTGGATATACGGGTATAGGAGTTCGAATTCATGAGCACGATCGAATCGACCACCGCCGCGCAAACGCAGACGACTGCCTCTTCGGCAGCTACCCAACAATTTGGTGAGGAGTTCAATAACTTCATCAAACTGCTCACTGCACAGGTTCAGAATCAAGACCCACTCTCCCCAATGGATTCGACACAGTTTGTTGACCAGCTCGCGACGTTTTCCTCGCTTGAACAGCAGGTTCAAACAAACTCTGCGCTGGGTGGAATTTCGTCATTGATCGGAGAACTCCACACAATGTTCGCCAGTGAATGGCTGGGCGAGACCGTAACGGTTGAGTCATCATGGGTGCCATACACAGGCTCCGAAATCCGCTATCTGGCCAACACGCCTACCGACGCTGACGACGCATACCTGACCGTGCGGGACTCGGAGGGAGAGCTTGTCTGGTCTGAAAAGCTGGACATGGAAGACGGAGTCCACACATGGAATGGTCAGACCAATTCCGGTGACACCATTACGAACGATGAGATTTTCGAGTTCAACATCGACTATTACCGAGGTGAAGAATACATCGGATTGGGAGCGCCTCAGGTCATTACCACCATCACCGATGTCTCAACCGAGAATGGCGGGCTCCGCTTCGGAACCTCATCTCATCTATCAGCCGACCTGACGAGCGTGAACAAATATTCCGGGGCTATGAGCTAACTAAAAAAGCCCGCAGATCCTAGCTATGTCAGGCAAATGGCAGATCACAGATCCTGACGGGCCATATCCAGTATCAGCACGTTATGAATGCCGTTCGGAATCTCGTTCTGGAGGTTCGTAAGGATCATGGCGCGCAACGTCTCATAATTGTCGACATCGGTGATAGAGTTAAGCGTCCGCCCCCCACTACTCAGTTTCACCAAAGTGGTCATGATGTTGTCGCGCAGGACGGGCTCTTTGGAAAACAACTCTTGCGAAATACTTGTGTCGACTTCGAGGTTGAGGTTCAGGATCACAAGGCTTTGCACCCGATCATCCTCAATCATGGGGACGACGAACTCCCGCGTGAACTTGTAATATGTCACTTCGCCACTGTCAGCAGCGCCGTGCTTGTCACTTTTTCCGTGGGAGTCTTTTTCCTTCTTGGCCTTTTTTTCCTTCTTGGGCGCCGCGTGTTCATCACTCTCCTGGCCATCACTCTCGTGCTCAGCCGCTGGCACCGGCGAAGGCGAGGAACCGGACTTCAGAAAATAGGCACCGCCACCGCCAGCAGAAATTGCGAGCAAGGCTACAATAGAAGGAACGATTTGCTTCATTTCAGGATCCTAGAACGGTACGACCTTGTCGATAATTTTCTGGCCAATCCGCTGTTGCGGAACCGATGTCGCATCACCGCTATTGAGGTATGAAATCTGCGCATCTGCGATCTTCTCATAGGTTACCGTATTGGTCCGGGTGATATCTTGTGATCGAATTACGCCGCTTACCGTCAGCATGCGAACCTCGTTGCTTACGCGCGTTTGCTGGTAGCCCTGAATGACCAGGTTGCCATTCGGCTCCATCGCAACTACGCGTGCCGCAAGCGTAAAGGCGATCTTCTCGGCCCGATTCATCGCACCACTTCCGTCCATTGACGAGCCACGATTATAGTCGACGCCAGGTGACAATGACGCCCCGCCAGGCAGCACACCGTTTGCCCACTCCGGCAAACCGAACAGCGCATCGACATTCACGTCAGCACTGCTATTGCGATTCCGGGAAAGAGAGCTCTGCAGGCTTGCCTGATCGTCCATCTCAACAACGACAGTCAGCAGGTCGCCGATAGCCTTTGCTCGGCGCATGCTGAGCAGAGCATTAGGAGCGGTAGTCCAAAGCGACGCATCGCTTGTACCTTCGGGCTCAACATAGGCCTGCTGCATCACCGCCGGCATGGTGGTCGCAGGTGCAGTCATGTCGAATGTTGCATCTGCCGAAGGCACAGAGCCGCAGGCTGTGAGGCCAAGGAATGCTGCGGTGAATGTAAGATAGTGTTTCATTGCACAAGCACCCATCCGTCTTTCTGAACAATACCGTTTACGATCTTCTTCGAATTCAAATTCAGGATCGCGACTGCTTCATCTTCAGTCGCCTCCCCCATCGCTCGGCCAGTCGTCGTGATTTCCAATGCTCCGCTGACGAATTTTACCGTCACGAGTTGGTTGCGGCGCACAAGGCGCGCGGGGCGCGTATCATCCATCGACAATTCTTGCCCGACATACACCGTGCGGCGAACTTCTCGGCCGAGCAGAGGGTTATCGGTGTCGACCAAAGCACCCGTCTCCGTCGATATGTTGGCGGCCGTAACCGTGTCGCCGGCGCGAATAACTTCCTTGACCACGAGCGACGAGCCACCAAGCATTTGCGCCGCCAGCCCTAATCCCAAAGCAATAGCTGGTATCATTCTGTTACCTCACTCGTGTTGTGGCAGCCAACATCTCGTCAGCTGCGGTAATAACCTTTGAGTTAAGCTCATAGCCTCGCTGGGCTTCGATCAATTCCGAAATTTCCTGAACCACGTCGACGCTGGATTCCTCGAGGAAGCCCTGGCGAAGAAGCCCCATCCCCTCAGTCCCCGGCACGAGTTGGTTAGCCGGACCGGAGGCTTCGGTTTCTCGGAACATGTTGTCGCCCATGGCCTCGAGGCCTTTTTCGTTGATGAAGCGGACAAGCGAGATGTTCCCAATGGCCTGACCGTCAGATCCATCGTCGAAATAGGCCACCACCTCGCCATCTCGGCTGATGGCAACGCTTCGCGCATTCTCCGGAATGACCAAGCCATCTGCCAGCGGGAATCCATCCATTGTGACGATCTCACCCTCGGCGCTTCGATTCAGCTTGCCGTCCCGGGTATAGGCAGACTCTCCGGACGGCAGCGTGATCTCAAGAAAGCCCGTTCCGTCAATCGCAAGGTCAAGCTCTGCGCCCGTTTGGCGGAGGCTTCCCTGAGTGATTTCCATGGAGACCGATGAAGGTTTTACGCCGGTACCCAGCTGGATACCGGCCGGAACGACGGTACCTACCTGCGAGGTGATCGTGCCTGGCGTCAGGTGTTGCTGGTACATGAGGTCCGAGAACTCGGCGGTGCGCGGGCGATAGGCCGCCGTACTCATATTGGCGATATTGTTCGAAATGACTTCGACGCGCATCTGTTGAGCGGCCATTCCTGTCGCGGCGATCTGCAATGACTTCATTTCATTCCCCTACGGTTCTAAGCCAGCTTCACAGCTGGCGTATCGTCTTGATCAATTGATTGATCCGATCGTCTTCTTTCTCGATCAGTGTCTGACCAGCCTCATAAGCGCGCTGCACCTCAATCAAGCGAGATACTTCGAGGATTGAGGATACATTGGATTGTTCCAGCGTGCCCTGGATCACTGAGGGCTCTTCGATTGGCTGATGACCATTCGGAGCTGCAAACATGGTGCCGCCCTCTTGATTGAGTTCGCCATCGGGCATGACGACCGCAACCTGCCCCAATATTTCTTCGCCAGACGAAATGGTACCATCGGGAGCAATTGAAACTCTGGTAACTTCCTGCGGGATCGCGATCGCTCCGCCGCCGGCCCCTTGGACCTGGTGGCCAAAGGCGTCAACAAGGTTGCCCTCTGCTGACAGTTGGAAAGCCCCGGAGCGGGTGAGACGTTCGCCGGCCGGCGTATCAAGAACAAAGAAGCCGTCTCCATGAATGGCGAGATCGAATTGACCGCCCGTATGCTTCATCCCGCCTTGGGAAAGGTCGAAATTATGCCCGGCAAGGCTGCCCATGGACAGGCTCTCAGACTGGTCGCCTACGGCAGCAATGTGCTCCGCAAAAATGGCATGGTTGGACTTGAACCCAGTTGTGCTGGAGTTCGCCATATTATTGGCAATTACCTGCATCTCTCGAAGCAGACCATCTTGTCGGGTCAGAGCCGCATAGATCGCATTGGACATCAGGGCATCTCCTGAAAATTCGAGTTTAGCGCCGCGCTGATTTGACTGAGATGTTCCGGAATCTCACTCAACTTGATACGCTGGAGCCTCGGTTCGGCCTTGCCAAACTTCAAAGCGAGAACGGCATCAATACGCGGCCGATAGTCTTCCTGAGTAATCCGCTCTGCAGCTGAATAGACTGCCGCCGGTAGGATCCAATTGCCGGAAGCGGCATCTGTTTCAATGAGGTCGACCACGGTTGGCGTGTCCAACACAACTCTCGAGGCAACTTTGGCGAGCCAGGCCCGGTCGTTGGTCAGCACAGCAGCCATGGCAGCAAGACGCATAACATCGGGATTGTCAGATCGGGTTTGTGTGAGATCTCGCAAACTCGCGAAATCCTGCATGCGGAAGGCCAGGGCTGCCCGTTCCGATGTGAGGCCTTCGCTGTCAGGAATGTCTTCCGACAAGGCTGTCATGACGCTCAAAAGGCCAATATTTCCTGCGAATCGGGCGGCAGACTCGACGATCTGATCGTGACCAGAATTGCCAGAAAGTATGTCTTCATTCTCCCCCACGGCGCTCATCGCCGCCAGGCTGGCAAGACGATCGGCACCTTCAAAATCCTTCTGGAGACGGGCGGCCAGCTGATTCCCCAAGAGTTTGCGTGTTTCAGGGTCCTGCATGGCAGGAAGCTCAGCAAGTTCGGAGATCATTTCGTAATCAGAAATTTCTCCAGGACCTTTCAGCATCGTCTCCAGACTAGCGCGAACATCTGATCCTCGCGGCAGTTGCTGGACATTCTTCAGGAGATCACCAACAAGTTCGTCCTGCAAGCTCGCCTCAACCGGCAAGCCATGCCGCATGAGGACGGCTGCTGTCTCGGAGCGCAATTCTGGAACATTGAGGAATTCTCGAAGCTGGCGCTCTCGCTCGATGCCGCCCTGGTTCATGTCAATCATCGCTCGGGTAAACGCCAGGCGCTGCGACCGTCTGATTTCTTCTGCCGAAAAATCCGCCATCAGTTTCTCTGAAAGGAGGGTTTTTCCCATGCGATCAAGAGAAGGGATTGCCAATGAGGCCGTGCGTACCTTGAGCCGGTACGGCAACCGCCGATAGCTCATGAGATTGAGGTCCAGAAGATCCACGCCTTTCTCGTCGAGCAGCGACAGGCGCGCAAGCGACAACCAGATGTCACCATACATGTTGCAGGCCGCGACCTGCTCGAACAGCTCGATGTCAGGCACCGAACCGTCCTCGAGCAGGCGAGACAGATTGCGGATGTAGCGACTATCAGTGTCTTCCATCCCCGACACCTGAAGGCGCCCCTCAGCATAAAGACCTATCGATACATACGCCATGGCCACGTCTGCTGGCGTCAGGCTAATGCCCGTGGCAACCTGCTCAGCACGCCAATTCAGGAAATGTTCGTAGGTCGAGAACTCCTCAAAAGCCTGAAGGTCGAGGACGGCGTCGCTGATGCAGGCTGAATCGACTTCTACCGGCGCAGCAGCGTCGGTCGGCGACAACCGGCCGCGAAACAATTGCGTAGGCTCCGAGGGCGCGGACGCGGAGACCGGCGCCTGATCTGCCGGCGTCAACAATCCCTCCCCTATCGCCTCATCAACGAACTCTCGAAAATTCACGGAAAGCTCATCTGCTTCGGTCGCGCGCCCGGCATCTTCCGCTGTTTCGGGCGCTTCAGCAAACGCCGAAAAGCCCGCCATCAAGGCGAGCCCGGCTAGCAAGGAGAGGCGACTCGTCATCACGCGGCCTGCTTTAACCCCCGGATCGCTTCTTCCACTTCATTGAACGATGGGCGTACCCGCGTCGGTGCGTGGCGACGGGCCACTTCGACACAGATATTGACCGGGTTTTTGTGGAGGTTCGACACAAGGACCTCACCAATCATTGAATAGAAATTATGTTCTTCCAGCCGAATATGTTTCACACGTGTCGCGAATGGTCCGACGATGCCATAGGCGAGAAAAACGCCCAAGAAGGTACCAACAAGCGCGCCGCCAATCATGCCGCCCAGAACTTCCGGTGGCTTGTCGATGGATGCCATCGTCTTGATAACGCCGAGAACTGCCGCAACAATCCCCAGGGCAGGCAAGGCATCGGCCATGTTCTGCAGGGCGTGCGATCCGTGCAATTTCTCTTCGATCAGGCTGTCCAGCTGCTTCTCCAGAAGCTCTTCTACCTGATGTACATTGTCGAAGTTCATGATCATGGAACGGATGGTGTCGCAGATCATCTCGATCGCGCGCTTATCCTTCAGAATCTTGGGGTATTTGGCAAAAATATCAGAGTCCTGCGGAGCTTCGATATGCGTCTCGATATCCACTGGATTCTTCTTCAAGACATTAAGAAGTTCGTGCATCAGACACAGCAGGTCCTGATAGTCCGACTTCTTCCATTTGGGTCCTGCAAATGCGGCGACCATGTCCCCACCAGCATGCTTGATCGTGGTCATGTCATTGCCGGCAAGAAAGGCACCTGTGGCTGCTCCACCGATCATCATCATCTCGAACGGAAGCGAATGCATGATGATATCCAGATGTCCGCCAGCAAGCATATACCCGCCGAAGACCATCACCACCGTGACAACCAGACCTGCTATTGCGTTCACCTACAAACTCCTTCGATTCCTCCGCTGACACGGGGACTGATTCAAATTTCCGCAATTTCTCTGATGACGTCTTCCGGAACCGGCGAACGCAACTTGAGCGCTCTGAAACCTTTCCAAGCACCTAATTCGCCCTGACTAATGGGCAAAGAGCCGCTGACCGTGTCCGCGCTCAGAACCAATTTGTCCATCTTGGCATTTGGTAGCGTGATCACCTGCCCCACTTCCAGTTGTGAACATTCGCCAATCGTCATCGGCATGGATTCCAGCACAGCATCGAGCACGACCGTCGTGCTCCGCACCCGCTCCCGCAGGACATCCCGACCAGTCTCATCAGGAGCGGTCTTGGGCTCCACACGTTCCTGAAGTGTGCGGACAAGCTTTTTTACGTCATCCATCTTCAAGACCAGCTGAATCTCTGGCGCATCGTCACCGCCTTCCATCAACCAGCTGTCTTCACCACCATCACCGCCAAGCGTATAGACGACGCTCAAGTACGTGATGTCTTGACTGAATGTGTCACCGGAGGCGGAGAAATCGGCGAGATGAGGTGGGCTGGCGGTCGCTTGCTGCGTCGCCGAAGCGACGACTCGGGACCATAATCCGCGCGCAGCATGTTCGGACATAAGCCGCAGAAACAGGTCCGGGGCGCTCTTCAGAGTACTTGCATCCTGACGCAACCGCGTTGCCGCATACTTGCGGGCACCCATAGAGTTGATTGCGACGGCCACAACCGGACCGACAGCCTCCGAAACAGAGACAAACGCATATGACCCCTCAAAAGATTGGGCAGGTTGGCTACCCGTTAGGACTTTCTGACTAGAAATGGATGGAATGATGGTTAAGCCGTAAACATCCTTGGCCCAGTGGCCGATCGCAGAAGATAACGTTGCCCAGAGCGCGTCGCACAGCCGGACAGCGGGAGGTAAGCCTCCCGCAGCTTCTATCTTTTTCTGCAGCACAGAAGACACAAGACACCCGCAAATATGAATACCAGTTCCGTTGGTAGGAATTCAGTAATTTGGTTGCTGAATAGTTACCAAGACCGCATCAAACGGCCGTCCGGGATTATCCGTAATTTGATTTCGCCCTGTTACTACGGACATTCTTGAACACAGGGCGGACACCAAATGGTCGATCCTAAATCGACAAATACGCAACCTATCATCATCAAGCGCAAGAAGGTGGTCAAAGGTGACGGTCACCATGGTGGCGCCTGGAAGGTTGCCTATGCTGACTTTGTCACCGCGATGATGGCGTTCTTTCTGCTAATGTGGCTGCTAAACGCAACCACGGAAGATCAGCGAAAAGGTATTGCCGACTATTTCAACCCGACTATCCCGATCAGCCGGATCTCAGGCGGTGGATCTGATGGACTGAACGGTTCTTCCATGTTCACCGAAGACACTTACGCCAAGATGGGCACGGGCGGCACGCGCCAACAAACTGTCGACTCACCTAGAAAAGAAGCCCAGTCCGGCGCCAGCAAGGAAGAAGTCGCAGAGAATCTCCATAACCTCAGACAAGAACTGGGCGA
>NZ_DFME01000106.1:10242-12012 GCF_002375605.1 Hyphomonas sp. UBA3601
ATCAAGATTGTTGGCCATACCGACAGCTTGCAATACCGTCTGGATGCGAACTACGACAATTGGAACCTGTCCACCGACAGGGCCAACGTCATCCGCAAGCTTCTGCTCGAAAAGGGTATGATGCCATCACGGTTACGCGAGGTCTCCGGCCGGGCCGATACTGATCCACTCGCTCCGGAGAATCCTTCGGCCTCCCAAAACCGGAGGATATCGATCATCATCCTGACGGACGGCCAGTCCAAAGATGAATCAGGGTTATCTGCTTATTAACAAATCCGCTCCAGTGATAGAGTACATCTGTCGTAGGAGTCGACCATGAGCATTTCTTCATCCCTGAATGCGGGCGTAATGGGGCTGAACTCAAATTCAAGCCGTCTTTCCGCCATTTCTGACAATATCGCGAACTCATCAACATACGGCTACAAGCGAAGCCAAGTTGATTTTTCAAGCATGGTTCTGCAACAGCAGTCCTCTGCTTACGCCGCAGGCGGCGTCCGGGTTACGGCCTTCAAGGACATTGCCGCAACGGGATCGCTCATCTCTACAGGCAACGCAACCGACCTTGCGGTCTCGGGCCGCGGTTTAGTTCCGGTTACGGACAATACGGGCGTGAATTCGCTCTCGTCGGAGCGCAGCCTGATGATGCTTCCAACGGGCTCATTCTACGCAGACGAAAGCGGAAACTTACGGACTCAGAGCGGGCTCTTCCTGCTTGGTTGGCCTGCAAATTCCGACGGTGAAATCGGCAATGTCAGCCGCAATAGCGGCACCGACCTCGAGCCAGTCAACATTGCGGCATCCCAATACACTGCCTCCCCAACATCCCGCATCGAGCTCGGCATCAACCTTCCGGCCGATGCCACCACAGCTGGTGGGACGGGTGAGAGCTACACACTGCCGATAGAGTACTTTGACAATCTGGGCCGCGCCCAAACATTGTCTTTGGAATTCAGCCCGAACGTTCCCGCATCAGGCTCAAGCAATGCCTGGTCGGTGGAGATATTCGATAGCGCAGGCGACCCGGCCGTTTCGATTGGCGATCTGGCCGTCAACTTCTCCGACAGCGCTGTAAATGGCGGCCGTATCGACACCGGTGGTGTAACCGCGTCCAACGGTGCGACCTATGATGATGCGACCGGCACCGTCACGCTGAATCTGCCCCACGGTGACGTCGAGGTATTCATCGGCCGACCGAATGACAGCGCGGGTATCACTCAGCTCTCCGCCAACTTCTCACCAACTTCGGTTAGCAAGGACGGGGCACCCATCGGGGACCTTCAGTCTGTTGAAATTGACGAGAATGGCTATCTGCAAGCCATCTACAATACCGGCTTCCGCCGGACCCTCTACCAGATTCCGGTTGGTGATGTTCCGAACATGAACGGATTGAAGGCACTGGACGGTCAGGCCTTTCGTGTTTCTGCTGAAAGCGGAAACTTGTATCTCTGGGACGCTGGGACCGGGCCGGTGGGCAGCATCGAGGGCTACGCCCTGATGGAATCCACAACCGATATCGCTGCGGAGCTTACAGACCTGATTGAAACACAGCGCGCCTACTCTTCCAGCGCGAAGATCGTGCAGACGGTCGACGAGATGCTACAAGAGACAACCAATCTGAAGCGCTGATCCGCAACTCTGACAGGCGAGCTCTGCTTTGAGTATTTCCCACGCCATCAACGCAGCACAATCCGGCCTGAAGGTATCTGGCCTTCGGGCCGACATTGTCGCCACGAACGTCGCAAACGCATCAACGCCGGGCTATGTCCGGCG
>NZ_DFME01000068.1:0-6093 GCF_002375605.1 Hyphomonas sp. UBA3601
GCAGGAATCGCCCACCTCATATTGGAGCGCCCCCAGTCAGGGAATGCGTTGGGCGCCGGATTCTGGAATGGACTAGCACCCGATATCTCCGCGCTCGATCGAAGTGGGGAAGTACGCGCCATGGTTCTGTCATCAGGCGGACGAAATTTCTGCGCAGGAATGGATCTCGACGAATTTGCAGGCGGTATCCCCGAGCCTGACTCACCCGGCGCCCGTGAGAGCTTCTACCATCTCGCTCTTTCCTTGCAGGAGACTTTCTCTTGCCTGGAGCGCGCACGCTTCCCCGTTTTTGCGGCAATACAGGGCGCTTGCCTCGGCGCCGGCCTGGAGCTGGCCGCAGCATGCGATCTCAGATACGCGACCCGCGACTCCTATTTCCGGATTGAGGAAATTAATACAGGTATCATGGCGGATGTCGGGGCATTGCAGCGCCTGCCGAAAATCCTGCCTGAGCCGGTTGTAAAAGAGATGGCATTTTTGGGCGAGACACTGCATGCGGACGAAGCGGCCCAGCATGGCTTTGTGACCCGCCTTGCGGATACGCCGGATGCGGCCATCAAACTGGCCATGGCCGCCGCAGATCAGGTGTGCAGGAAGGCACCTGTCGCCATCGCAGGGACAAAAGCCGCCTTGCGATGGGCACGTGACCATTCTGTTGCGGATTCCCTGGAATGGTCTGCCCGTACGCAGTCGGCATTGTGGAGCACGCATGATATTTCCGCCGCCCTACGTGCCAGAAAAGCGCGCACTGCTCCGTTATTTGAACCACTCCTGGCCAAGCCGGTTTTGGGTGGATCAACATCCAGTCCAGGGGGCGGCGACCCGCAACCTGACTGAATGCTAATCCTTATCCAGTGTGAGTGCCTCGTACCGGATAATCCTTCTTGCGAATAAAGGTAAGGCCATCCAGCAAGCCCTTCAGCGCAGGACGCGCAAACGGGGCATTCGATACGTCCACGATCTGCAACTTGCCATCATTCCTCACGACGAACGTCGCCGGCTCTGCAAAGGGGCGGTCAGTTTCCTCCGGGCTTCGGGGGTCAGAAACGAATAGGCCTAGCTCGGTCATCTGCGCAGTGCTGAGATCGTAACCGATCGTGCCCATGTAGCCGATATCGCTGGCAGAGGCTTTCGCCTTCTCTTCCGGATCAGCAGAAACCGCGATGACATCAACGTCGATCGCAGCAAAATCATCAAGCATGCCATTCAGCTCTGTCAGATAAGTCTTGCAGATGGGACAATGCTTCCCGCGATAGACTACAATCAGCCTCCAGTTCCCGTGCTCCCGGTTGGGGACGCCGAGCTTGGCGTCACCCCCACCCAGTGTGGCAACCTCGATGTCAGGAAACGATGCGGCGGGTGTCAGAGTATTGGGCATGAATTGTATCCTATGAGTATCTGCGGGCAGTTACACTAGCTCACAACTGAACAGCTTGTTCCGCTTCACGCGCGACGAAACACAGATTTGAGCTGCGCACACATCACGCAAGGTATCTGGAATTGCGCCACGGTCTTTCCAAATTCAACGGAGACAAGCAGGCATTCCGGATATGAAATGACGGTCCGACCGCCTTGCTCTGCTCGCCAGAAAAGATGGCCGGTGTGCGAAGTTGATGCCCGTGTCGGATAGTCCAGCCTCACGCAGGCGACCAGCGCGATCAATCTCATTTTTACCGGTTGCGGGCTAATTCCACATCGCGTTTCCCGCGAAACAGGGGGTAGACCCTTGTTTTTGCTGGTGCCGGCTGAGGGACTCGAACCCCCGACCCTCTGATTACAAATCAGATGCTCTACCAGCTGAGCTAAGCCGGCCACGCTGGAATGGGTGTCACTACTTCGATCAGCGCGGCGGCGCAAGCGGGTGTTCCAGTCAAATTGTCATCAGTTCGCTCCGGAGCCGATTTCTTTCAATTTCCCCAACTCTGCCCCATTCGCCCTGATGGCCGCATATTTCCGCCTCAAAGGAAGTCTATCCAGTCCTTCAGGAGACCACACACCAAGATGTGGCGTTGATGGGTGTCAGACGACACGAGAGCCTGAAGGAATACTGGAAATGAAACGCGCACAGATACTGGCCGGCTTCAGCATCGCCGCAATCGCCTTGGCATTCCCTGCCATGTCGGACGCCCCGAAGGCTCCGCCCCTTGAGCCTGTTCATGTTCCTTACGAAAAGACCTGCCAGGATACTCAAATCACCGTCTATTTCTCAAAGCAGGAATCAGTCCTTTCCTCTTATGCGGTTCGCTCGCTCAACACGGCTGGCGACCAGCTTGCCGGATGCGCCGTATCGGACATCGAGGCTAGTGTCGTATCAGCCGATGCTATCGACGTCATGGCGGCCACCAGCCTGTCTGAAGCTCGCGCCGCCGTGGTGCTGGAAGCCCTGAACGCCCGTGGTATCCGCGCGCGTGACATTCGCACGGCCTTTGTGTCGGCCGCTGAAGCCAACCCGTCAGATGCCCTCACATTCCCAATGGCGCGCCGCGTCGATCTTACCGTGACAGCCGCCACCGGCTACGGCCTGTAGGCCTACAAATTTTCCTCCCGGAAAGTCCAGGATTCCTCACCGCGTCCCGGAACCCCTCGCCCCGAGCGCCTTGCAGCGTGTTCGGGGCGTTCTTTTTGACGGACTGCCCTGTTATTTAAGGCGTCACAATTCTTTCCTTTCCGGCGCGCATCGCTAAAAGGTGCAGGGCAACCGGGCACACGGCCCGACCTGCCCGCAACGCTATTTGGGAAAGACCGCATCTCCATGACGCAAACCCGGCGCATTCTCGTTACGTCCGCCCTGCCTTATATCAACGGCATCAAGCATCTCGGTAATCTGGCAGGCTCCATGCTGCCGGCGGATGTATATTCCCGCGTGATGCGACTGATGGGCCATGACGTGACCTATATCTGCGCCACAGACGAGCATGGCACGCCAGCTGAACTGGCCGCCCAGGCCGCCGAGATGAGCGTCCAGGCCTATTGCGACGAACAGTACGAGATACAGCGCGCCGCAGGCGAGGGTTTCAACCTGTCCTATGACTGGTTTGGACGCTCCTCCCGCCCTGCCAACAGCGCACTGACCCAGCATTTCGCGCAAGTCCTGGAACAGAACGGCCTGATCGAAGAGCGCACATCCAAACAGGTCTATTCTGTCGATGATGGCCGCTTCCTGCCCGACCGCTACGTCGAGGGCACCTGCCCGACCTGTGGCTTCGAAAAGGCGCGCGGCGACCAGTGCGACAATTGCGGACGGCTCCTGGACCCGGTCGACCTGATTGACCCGTATTCCTCGGTCTCCGGCAGCAAGAATATCGAAATCCGCGACACCAACCATCTCTACCTGCTGCAAACGCAGATGCAGGACAAGATTCGCGACTGGGTGAACAGCAAGGGCGCCCAATGGCCTGGCCTTGCCGTTTCCATCGCCAACAAATGGCTGGATGAGGGCCTGATCGCCCGCGCCATCACGCGCGATCTGAGCTGGGGCGTGCCGGTGCTGGACGCCGATGGCAATCCGCGTCCGGGCTATGAAGACAAGGTCTTCTATGTCTGGTTCGACGCGCCTATCGAATACATCGCGGCCACGCAGGAATGGGCCGAAGCGACCGGGAATGATTGGGAAGCCCTCTGGCGCACCGACAAGGGCGCCGACGAAACTGAGTACGTCCAGTTCATGGGCAAGGACAATGTCGCCTTCCACACGGTCAGCTTCCCCGTGACGCTGCTCGGCTCCGGAGAACCATGGAAGACGGTCGACAAGCTGAAGGCCTTCAATTGGGTCACCTGGTATGGCGGCAAGTTCTCAACGTCGAACAAGCGCGGCGTATTCATGGACCAAGCGCTGGAATTGCTGCCAGCTGATTACTGGCGGTGGTATCTGATCGCCAATGCCCCAGAAGGCTCGGATGCTGCCTTCACCTGGGAAGGTTTCCAGTCTGCGGTGAATTCCGACCTCGCCAACGTACTCGGTAATTTCGTCAACCGGATCACCAAGTACACGGTGTCAAAGTTCGACGGCAAGGTTCCAAAGACGGGCGAAGCCGGCGACGCCGAAGCGTGGATGACGGCGGAACTGCAGGAGCGCCTGCCACGTCTGATCGAACATTATGAGGCGATGGAGTTCCGCAAGGCCGCCGCCGAGACCCGCGCAATCTGGGCCGCCGGCAATGAGTATCTTACCAAGGCCGAGCCGTGGGTGAAGTACAAGTCAGATGTGGACGCGGCTGCTGTCGGCGTACGCACGGGCCTGAACCTCGCGGCCCTGTTTGGTATTCTCGCACTGCCGATCATTCCTGACGCGGGCAAGAAAATTCTCGATGCGCTCGGTATTCCCGACGAGCATCGGAGCTTCAGGTTCCGCGACATTCCCGGCCTGTTGAACAGCCTGCCGCCGGGCATGGAGATATCTCCGCCGGACGTGTTGTTCCAGAAGATCGAAGACAGCCAGGTCGAAGAATGGACCGAACGTTTTGGCGGGAGTGATCAGGCCTGACGCTGGAATATGACGCTCAGATTGTTGGCCGGCATCTCGATGATTTTCGCGACGGACAGACCAACTTCTTCGGCCAGCGGGATGATCTGACGATCCAGGTCGCGGACTCCCCAAGCGGAATCTCGCGATTGCAGGCTCTCGGTGAATGCCGCGTTGGACGGTGCGATCTCGCCGTTCCGCGCAAAGGGTCCGTACAGGAACAGCTTTCCGCCGGGCTTCAAAAGTCTGCCAGCGCCCGCAATGAGGCCGAACGCAGCCTCGAAAGGCGCAATATGAATCATGTTGATTGAGACTATGGCGTCCCAATAGCCGGGCCGTTCCACGTCTCCCCACTGACCTTTGGAAGCGTCTACGACGACAGGCCCCGCCAGTCGATCATGCGAGCTGGCGTCTCTCCATGCCTTCTGGCTGGCGCGGCTCTCCGCATCAATGTCGGAATAAGTCCAGTAGAGGTCGCCAAGCGCCTGGGTCAGGTAAGCCCCATGCTCGCCAGTGCCGGAAGCGACCTCGAGAACGTGCCCGCCTTTACAGACATGGTTACGAAACACGCTGAGGATCGGGTCGCGATTGCGCGCAACAGATGGCGAGTACCGCCGACCGTCTCCCTCGGTGCGACGGGCCTCCAGAGCGACTGGTTTGCCGCTTTCGGACTTTGGGTAGTCCCCATCAGTCCCATTTGTCATCGGGTTTGCTCGAAGGGATACATTTCCGTGGTTACGACCGCCTGCCCCAAACGGTTATAGCGTGGACCAACGGCTTTCTCCGGCAAGAAGAATGCATCCAGCCGCGCAACCATATCTTCTGACAATTGGACGCTGCCTGCCTGCCAGTTCTCTTCAAGATGAGCGAGGTTGGTCGTACCTGGGATCGGGAGAATGTTATCTCCCTTGGCGAGCGTCCAGGCGAGCGCCAATTGCGCTACTGAACAGTCCACTTCTTTTGCGCAGGCCCGTGCCTCGTCCAACAGGGGCAGGTTCCGGGCATAGTTTTCTGGCGTGAAGCGCGGGAAGATGGATCCCCGCAAATCCGACTCATGGAATTTCGCCGGATCAACCGGCGGATCGGCAAGGAAGCCGCGCCCCACGGGCGAGAAGGCCACGAGCGCCACGCCCAGTTCTTCACACGCCGCCTTGATGGCGATTTCCGGGTTGCGAACCCAGAGGGAGTACTCGCTCTGCATAGCGGCTATCGGATGCACGGCGTGCGCGCGGCGCAAATCGGCTTCGCCCATTTCCGACAATCCGATCATGCGGATTTTGCCTTCTTGTATCAGGTCAGACAATGCGCCAACCGAGTCCTCGATCGGCACATTCGGATCCGGTCGGTGCATGTAGTAGAGATCAATCACGTCTGTCTGCAGGCGCTTCAGGCTGGCCTCGCAGGCGGCCTTTATGCTTTCCGGCCGCGCGTCCAGCGTCCGCTGGCCACCATCAAACCCCAACACACATTTGCTGGCGAGGAAATAACTGTCCCTCCTATCCTTCAGGGCTTGCCCGATCAGCTCCTCGCTGCGCCCGAAGCCGTAGAGCGTTGCCGTGTCGAGAAAGTCGTAGCCGAGGTCCAGCGCGCGCACGAGCAAGCCCTTGGCTTCCGCCTCATCCATCGGCGGG
>NZ_DFME01000068.1:6256-9956 GCF_002375605.1 Hyphomonas sp. UBA3601
CGCCTCATCCATCGGCGGGCCATACGCATGCGTAATGTTCATGCAACCAAGGCCAACCGGGTAAACCTCCCGGTCTCCAATACGTCGTTTCGCAGTCATGCTTTGGGTCCTTATGAGACGAACTGTTCCCGGAGGACGGGCTTGAGGATCTTGCCGTTCGCGTTGCGTGGCAGGGGCTCGGTCATGAAGAGGACCTTCACGGGTACCTTGAACGCAGCCAGGTGACTGGCGGCATGCGCTCTCAACTCATCTTCGGTAACATGCATGCCGGGTTTCAGTTGCACGACAGCGCCGACTTCCTCCCCAAGAATCTTGTGTGGGATGCCGACGACCGCCGCGTCCATCACAGCCGGGTGCTCATAAAGGGCATTCTCGACTTCGATGCAGTAGACGTTCTCACCACCGCGGATCAGCATGTCCTTGGCCCGGTCAACGAGATAGAGGAAGCCCTCTTCATCCAGACGCGCAAGGTCTCCTGTCACGACCCAGCCATCGCGGAAAGTCTCGGCAGTCGCTTCCGGTCGGTTCCAATAGGCCTTGCAGTTCATCGCGCCCTTACACCAGAGTTCACCAACTTCGCCCTGTGGCACAGGATTGCCATCAGGATCGCAGATTTTCAGCTCAACGGCTTTGGGCGGCGCGCCGGCACTACCCGGACGGTTCACATAGTCTTCGCCGATATTCAGCGTTGCCGTGGCACACGTTTCCGTCATGCCCCAGCCATTGCCAGGGGCCGCATCCGGGAAGCGCTTCTTGATGGTCGAGACAAGCTCCGGCGCCGACGGTGCGCCACCATAGGAAATAGCGGCGATAGAGGACAAATCATATTTGTCCCTGTCCGGATGTTCAAGCAATTGCCAGGCAATGGCAGGGACACCCCCGACAGCCGTAACCTTTTCTTCCTCGATGATCGGCAGGGCCTTACCCGCATCCCACTTGTACATGGAGACAATCTTGTCGCCGCGCAGCAGGGATGGGATCAGGATCGCGAAAGCCCCTGTGGCATGAAAAAACGGAATCGCCAGCAAGGTCGCGCGCTGTTCGTTTGGATCAGGCTCAGGTACAGGTTCGCCCTTGCGCAGGAACATACGGGCCTGGCAGGTCATGGAATTGAACATGTTGGAAACAACCGCGCGATGGGTGGCCAATGCGCCCTTTGGTTTCCCGGTCGTTCCCGACGTGTACATGATCGTTGCGTTGTCTTCCGGCTCCAGATCAATAGCTGGCCACGACACTGCTGGCAGATTGGCCCATTCATTGGCCCCGCCAACATATGTTTCCATCCGTGACACGCGCGGGTCGCCATACTCACCTTCTGGGTCGCGCGCGATGATGACGTTTTTCAGGTCCGGCAACTTTTCCCATTCCGTCCTGACACGCTCATAGATTTGTGGGTCAACGAAGGCGAGTTTCACGCCGGCGAAAGACAGACCGTATTCGAGCTCGTCACTCGTCCACCAGGAGTTCATTGGGGTGGCAATGGCGCCAAGCATGGAGGCAGCGAAGAAGGCGACGGGCCATTGCGGATAGTTACGCATGACGATGGCGACGCGGTCACCCTTCACGATACCATACGTGTCGCGCATGACGGCGGCGAGTTTGACGACGGCTCGGGCGAGGGCATCAAATGTCACGCGCTCATCTTCATATACAATGAAGTCACGGTCGGCGTATTGCATGCTGGCGAGTTGAAGCACCAGTGGAATGGTCGGCGGCGCATTCTTGTAGATCTTCATTTCGACGCCATTGATGACAGCGTCCATGAGTTCTAGCGGGGAACCTTCGGCCGCGAGCATCTCATTCGCCTGAGCGATGGACATGGCGGGCCAGTTTGGCAAAGTGTCTGCAGGCATGGGTTTCCTCTGGATGTGTGTTTTGTCCACACAATCACGCCACCCCAAAGTATTGAAGGAAAAATTGACCGTTCATCCGACAATTTTTCGAGAGCGGGGGCAAAATCATGTCCCAAAGCGCAGTACGCCGCCGACACGCCCGTTCCGAAATAGAAACAGTCGTATCGACGGCGAAAAATTCTGGATCGATTAAGAGCGGTTACTTGCCGAAATCGCAAAAACGCAGCGCGTGGTTGGTGCCATCCGGCTCGACAGCATCGTAGCTGCGTCCGGTCAGCTCATCGCCCTCACAGAGATAGCCGATCTGGTACATGGCGATCAGTGTCTCATTGTCAGGCGTCAGATCGCTGGCAATCATGAGATCGATAGCATCCTCATGGCGGCCCAGTTGCATCAGTATATCGAACTTTTGCTGGCGAGTGGTTTCGGGCTGGTTCAACACCGTCATCAGCGAATCTGCCTTGCCACGCGCCGTCGCGAGCGCAGGCACTGCCTTGGCATACACCGCTGTATCGTCGAGCGTGTTCACGATTTCTTCGAAATCCTCGATCGCGCCCATCACATCATAGCCTGACTGGCTGGCACGCAGCTCGCCGCGGCGCAGGAGTGTCTCGGCAAGTTGCTCTCGCGACAGTTCTGGATCGCCTGAAAGCTGGGTCAGGCGGTCGATGGCGGTCTGAGTGTTGCCAGCCTCCTCCAGACCCTCAACCGTGGTCATCGCCAGCGCGTAGCTGGACATGGTTTCAGTCATTGGTGCGACTGTGGCACCCGTTGCCTCGGTCGAGCCGGACGTGGAAGAACAAGCTGCAAGTGCCAGAGCGGAAGCAGCAGCGATTAGGCCGGAACGAATCATGGGACATCTCCAACAGGGAACAGAAGAAATTCAGTGCCTAGTCGTAGTCGCTCAAGGCGTGCGCTGACAGGGCGGTAATGTGGATTTTATGTGACCTTTCAACTGGTCAGGTCTGCACACCATTCCAGCCCGATGAGATCATCCCGGTCTTCACCGAACTCGTGCAAGCGGACATCCGACTCGCCTGCCTCACAGATATAGCCTGCGGCGACCAGTGTTTCGACCTGCTCAGGGGTCGGCGGCAAGCCTGACGATCGATAGCGCGCAACGGCCTCTTCATGGCCACCCAAAGTCCAAGTTCCGTCAAACCATTGAGCGAGCGTAAGGAACCGGTTCATCGACACCTTGATTTGCTCTACATCGGTGCGGACATAATCGAGTTCCGTTCGTGCATTCGCCGCAAGGGCGTGATCCGGCGCGATCTCCAACAGGGCTTCGAAATCTTCAATCGCGCCCAGCCGATTATCTGCCGCCTGTCGGCGCAAGCTGCCCCGATGATACAAAGCCTGGACGCGTTGCTCGGCCGTCAGCGAGTTGAGAGCGAGCAATTCGCTTAACATCGCTTCGGCGTCGTACGGGTTAGAATCCGCCAATGCCTGCGCAATGACCGTTTCCGGTGGCGGCCCTGAATCGGCTGCTTCCGGCGCAGTGGCGCAGGCAGCCAGCAATAGCGCGGCGCTGATCGAAGTATAGAATGGAAAGCGTCTCATGCGCGGCACATAAGACCGGTTCGCCGTGCGCCGCAAATTGCTTTTCAGATAGATATCAGGCCCGGGCCAACCGGTTGATCTCGGCAATGTCACCGCGGCCCAGAGCTTCAATCGCCTTGGCGGCAATGTGACGGGCATTAAGGCCAGCCGTTTCATACATCTGGTATGGGCTATCCTGATCTTGGAAGACATCTGGCAGCGTCATTGGGCGGATTTTCAGGCCATTGTCGAGCGCGCCTACGCGGGCCAGGTGTTCCAGCACAAAACTGCCGAAGCCGCCCGTC
>NZ_DFME01000068.1:10083-10395 GCF_002375605.1 Hyphomonas sp. UBA3601
TTCCAGCACAAAGCTGCCGAAGCCGCCCGTCGCACCTTCTTCGATAGTGACCAGAACCTCATGCTCGCGCGCCAATCGTTCGACCAGTTCGGCGTCCAGCGGCTTGGCAAAGCGCGCATCCGCAACCGTGGCAGACAAGCCCTGCGCAGCCNNGCATTTCAGCAGCCTTTTCAGCTTCGCCCAAGCGCGTGCCGTAAGACAGTATCGCAATCGTCGTGCCTTCGCGAACGATCCGTCCCTTGCCGATTTCGAGCGGCTCGGGGTTCTCCGGAACAGCCGCGCCGGTGCCTTCACCACGCGGATAGCGAAAGG
>NZ_DFME01000068.1:10618-10834 GCF_002375605.1 Hyphomonas sp. UBA3601
GGATGGGCCATCATCGATCTGCGCCGAGGTCACAACCATGCGAGCGAGTTCTGCTTCGTCTGCAGCTGCCATACATATCATGCCCGGCAATGCACCAAGATATCCGATATCAAAGCTGCCCGCATGCGTTGCGCCATCAGCGCCAACAAGGCCTGCGCGGTCGATCGCAAACCGGACCGGCAATTTCTGGATCGCCACATCATGCACGACCTGATC
>NZ_DFME01000068.1:10972-16426 GCF_002375605.1 Hyphomonas sp. UBA3601
CATCATGCACGACCTGATCGTAGCCGCGCTGCAGGAAGGTAGAATAGATCGCCGCGAACGGTTTCATGCCGTCTGCCGCAAGGCCGGCGGCGAACGTCACAGCATGCTGTTCGGCAATGCCCACATCGAAATGGCGGTCCGGGAATTTCTTGGCGAAAATGTCGGTCGATGTGCCGGACGGCATGGCAGCCGTGATCGCGCAAATCTTGTCGTCAGTTTCTCCGAGTTTCGCCAAGGTCTGGCCAAACACTTTCTGGTAATTTGGCGCCTTGGGTTTTGGCTTCGATTGCTCGCCGGTGATTACGGAGAACTTCGAGACCCCGTGATATTTGTCCGCCGAATTTTCGGCCGGCGCATAGCCTTTGCCCTTTTGGGTAACGACGTGGATCAGGATCGGGCCGTCCTTCATCGCTTTCACATTCTCGAGAACCGGGAGAAGCGTATCGAGATCGTGACCATCGATCGGCCCGACATAATAGAAGCCGAGTTCCTCGAACAGCGTGCCGCCCATGGCAAAGCCGCGCAAATACTCCTCCGCGCGCCTGGCCGGACTTTCCAGCCCGATAGGCGTGACCACTTTTTTGGCGATCCGACGCAAACCGCGATAGGGCCGCGAAGATACGAGTTTAGACAAGTAATTGCTCATCGCGCCGACCGGAGGCGCAATCGACATGTCATTATCGTTCAGGATTACGATCAGGCGGGATTTGTCCGCGCCGGCATTGTTCATGGCCTCATAGGCCATGCCAGCAGACATGGATCCGTCACCAATCACGCAGACAACATGCGTGTCGCCGCCTTGCAGGTCGCGCGCCTTCGCAAAGCCATGTCCCGCAGAAATGGAGGTGGATGCGTGCGCAGCGCCAAACGGGTCGTATTCGCTCTCGGCACGTTTCGTGAAGCCTGACAGGCCGCCAGGCTGTCGCAGTGTGCGCATCTGGTCGCGACGCTCTGTCAGGATCTTGTGCGGATAGCATTGGTGGCCGACATCGAAGATCAGCTTGTCTGCCGGTGTATCGAAAACGGAATGGATCGCGAGCGTCAACTCCACGACACCCAGCCCCGACCCCAGGTGGCCACCCGTAACCGAAACCACATCGATGACTTCGTCGCGCACTTCATCTGCGAGTTGTTTCAATTCCGCCCGCGAGCGGCCTTTAAGGTCGGCAGGAGAATTGATTGCATCCAGCAAACGATTGGGGCGGGCGTCGGTCATTCCAGTTTAAGCTCGATCTTTGAATTGTTATTCTGACCAGACCTTAATGCGTTCTATCGAGCACAAAATCGACTGATTGCAGCAGTATATGGGCCTTTTCGCGGAAAATTGCGAGGTGTTCCTTCGCCTGTGCGGCGAGAATGCGCACCCGCTGGCGTGCGCCCTCAATGCCAAGAATGGTCACAAAATTCGCTTTTCCTGCCGCCTCGTCAGTGCGTAGGGGCTTTCCAGCGCTGTCCTCGCTGCCGGTCGCATCGAGCAAATCATCAGCAATCTGGTAGGCCAAGCCAAGATCATTGGAGAAGCCCGCCAGTGCGTTGCGTTCAGCTTCCCGGGCGCGACCGACAATCGCCGCCGCTTCTGTCGCGTAGGAAATCAGCGCGCCCGTTTTGAGGCGTTGCATGCGTGTGATTGTGTTCAAATCCCGCGGGCTGTCAGATTCCAACATGTCGATCATCTGGCCGCCGACCATGCCGCGCGCGCCGGATGCATCGGCAAGCCGCTCGATCAGCATGGCCCTTACGGATGCATCATCATGGGTCTCGGTTGATGCCAGGATCTTGAAGGCCAATGTCAGCAGCGCGTCTCCGGCCAACACCGCAGTCGCTTCATCAAAAGCCTTGTGAACAGTCGGCTGGCCACGCCGGAAATCATCATCATCCATGCAGGGAAGGTCATCATGGACGAGTGAATAGCAATGTACGCATTCAAGCGCCGCGGCAGCGCGCAGCAAGGTCTTCTCGGGCGCATCGAACATCGCGCCCGTTTCCAGCAGGAAGAAAGGCCGCATACGCTTGCCATTGGCCAGAGCGGCATGGCGCATCGCGCGCATCAAATTGGCTTCCGGGCCGCCTGCAGGCGGGATCAGCTGGTCAAGCGCAACGGTAATCCGGTCGGCCACCTCTTTCAGGCGCTGTTCGAACTCTTGGGCCTCGCCCATATCGAGGCCCCTTTAGTCGAAATTGGCGGACTCTGTGGTCGGCCCATTGGCCCCTTGGACAATCTGCTCAACCTTCAGCTCGGCGGATTTCAGACGGGATTCACAGTGCGCTTTCAGCGCCGCGCCGCGTTCATAAATCGCGATGGATTTCTCCAGCTCGACTTCGCCTGCTTCCAGTTGGCGGACGATGATTTCGAGTTCGGCCAATGCCTCCTCGAAGGTAAGCTTGTCGACTGGTTTCTCTTTCGCATCAGCCATTCTTCGGCCTCATCTTCCTTGAAATTTCCGTGACACTAGAGCGGCGACCTGAGGTCCACAACCACTTCCCGACCAGATTTACCGGTATTCGTAGATGCGGTAGCTCCAATATGCGTCGCCGCCGTCATACGAACACTTCCAGCCCAGCTTCTTCATTTCCGGACGCAGCATTCGATTGAACCAGCCATGGGCCGCCAGATAGACCTTGCCCTCACTGGACGCCTCGTCGAGCTTAGACGCGGCGGCAGCGGCGCGCTGACGCGCCTGCTTCACGCTTTCGCCATCCAGCGCATGTCCGTTCAGCCAAGCAGCACGGGCGAGAATATTCCACGTTTTCGGCAGATAACGCACACCCGGCAGAAGGGGAGGAGGCAATGGCGCCTCATTGAATACCGGGTCAAACAGTGCCTGCATGTGCGGCGCCGCACGTGCAGCGGTCTGCTGGGCACGCAGGCGCGCAGAAGCAAATACAATGTCAGCATCGGCCACCGATTTGACCAGGCCGTCCGGCGGCGTCTGGTCATCGGCCAGAGGGCCAATCTCGTAACGTTCCCACCAGTCGCGATACTGTTTCCAGTTCAGTCGCGGGCCCGCCGTGCGGTCGAGGGCCGGGCGACCGTGACGCGAAATGATGATGGGACCGCGCTTCCGGTCTGTCGATGTCGTGTCTGGCATCGCCATACAAATCATACTCGTTGTTGCTGGCCCCGTGACCATTGTTCCAAAATTGCCCTAACGGGGTTGCCCCCGCCCGGCAAGGCGCGTTTGTACACCCATTCACTTGTCAGGTTGTGAAATTCGAAGGGCTCAGAGCCCCTTCCAGACACGCTTGCGGCAGGGTTCTTCGTCCTGCAGCTTGCATTTGTGGAAGGTGACGAGGACCGTTTCTGCGCGACCAATCATGTGATCCATCGGCACGAAACCAATTGATGCCACATCCGCAGGCACGCGCGGCTGACAGCCCGCCCGGTCAATTACGCCCTCTATGGCCGGGCAGTGCCCACTTGGAAAGCGACTGTCGAGCGAATTGTCCCGATTATCACCCATCATGAAGACATGCCCTTCCGGCACGATGAACAGGTCGGTATTGTCGCCCCGTCCACCTTTTTCCTGCCGGTGAGTGATCCACGTCTTGTCGCCAATCGTTTCCTGCCATTCATGCGCGATATCGATCGCCACGGCATTGTGCGGAACGTAACGGATGGTGCGCAGATATTCGCTCTCAACCGCTTCGCCATTCAGATAGAGCTGCTCGCCAATCAGCTGGATCTGATCGCCTGGCAGACCAATCAGACGCTTGATCATGACGCGGCCCGTATGCGGATGCTCGAACACAACCACATCGCCGCGCTTGGGTGTGCTGGCAAAAATCCGGCCCTCGGGCAACGGAATGAAGCGCCCCATAGAAAACGGCAGAGAATAGCGGTCATAGCCATAGGCGAATTTTGCCACAGCAACCCGGTCGGTTACCTGTAGCGTCGGGACCATGCTTTCAGAGGGAATCACGCGCTGCTCGTAGGCGAGCCCCGAGAACAGCAGAAACACGGGTACAAAGACGGCGAGCGTAGCGCCCCATTCACGAAGCTCTTGTTTGAGCTTGGCGCCAAGGCCTGGCGCCTCGGCGACTTCATCGTTCGCCGCAGTGTTACCATCTGATGCCATGGGGACCTCATCCATCGTCTTCGTGACGTTTGATCTGTTTAGACGAAAGAAGTCCTGATTGCGAAGACGAAAACGCCTCCGCTGCTGCAAAAGCCGGGAATGCCCGCCTTAGCTCAGGCTGTACAGGTCTATTCCGGTTTCATTCCGTGTCACAGACACATCACCCCGATAAATGAGATAGTTGAGATGCGCCAATGCCTCACCCGTGGCCATGCTGACCTCGTCGTCGGAAATCGCGCGGCCGAACAGCGTGGTGAACGTATCCACCGCCTTCATGGGCCCACGCTCCAACCTCTGAAGCAATCTTGCGAGCCCCACATGATGACCGTCAATCAAGTGCTGCAGCCGTTTGTGGGCTCCGGTAAAGGGCTCATTATGAGCTGGCAGGACAAGCACGTCTTCCGGCAGCCGCTGTTTCAACTTTTCACAGCTTTCGAGCCAGTCGAGCAATGGATTCGCCGCAGGCTCAGTCGGGTGGACGGATATGTTGGAAGAGATCCGCGGCAGAATCTGGTCACCTGAGATCAGAATATTGAGATCGCGACTATAAAGACATGCATGCTCGGGCGAATGCCCACTGCCGGTGATGACTTCCCATTCCTGACAGCCCATTTCGAAAGTATCGCCGTCAACAAGGCGGCGGTAGGAATCCGGCAACGGCATGACACCTTTTCCAAACCCGCCGAACTTTTCCTTGTACTGGTCGAGCTGGGTCTTGTTCCAGCCGGCACGCAAATAGAAGTCCAAACCAGCCTTTGGCGCACTGCGCCCGGTGTCAGATACCAGCATCCGGCACGTTGTATATTCCAGACGAGTCATCCACAGCTCAGCGCCCCATTTGTGACAGAGCCATCCAGCCGTTCCGATATGATCGGGGTGCATGTGGGTGACGATAACCCGCTTGAGAGGCTTCTGCTCACTGACCCGATCAGCCAACAACTTTCGCCAGACGTCACGCGTCTCGTCATACGGAATCCCGGTGTCAACAATAGTCCAGCTATCGCCATCGTCGATCAGCCAGACATTGATGAATTTGAGAGAGAAATGCAGAGGCATAGCCAGCCAGAACAGGCCGGGCGCTATCTCCCTGATTTCGCCGGGAGCGGGCGCCGATTGTCCATGCGGATAATCAAGGCGCGGCCGTGTCGGCTTGCTGATTTCTGTACCATCCATGTCAGGAGGATACGCAGCTTCTTGCGTCCGTCGAGCCGTACCGCAAGGTCATGCCACAGCAAGACGCGTACGAATATCCTCAACCAGAGCGATTGGAGCTGCCATACCGTCGACCCGGATAACGTCTTCCGGCGGGACCAGCGCGGCCAGTTGGCTGTCGAGCAGGGAGACCGGCATGAAATGGTCGGCGCGCGAGGAAATCCGC
>NZ_DFME01000068.1:16596-25871 GCF_002375605.1 Hyphomonas sp. UBA3601
CCGCTCTGCTCGCGCAGACCTGTCTGGACAAAGGGCGTAAGCGCCGAACAGGCCAGGACCACCCGGTCCTCCGGCATGTCGGTCAGGGTTTTGCACAGGCTGCGCACCCAGTCGGCGCGATCTGCATCGGTCAGGGGTGTGCCGGAGGCCATCTTCTCCTTGTTGGCGGCGGAGTGGTAGTCATCCGCTTCCACAAACGGCCAACCCTCGGCCTTGGAGAGGGCTTCGGCAATGGACGTTTTTCCACTGCCCGCCACGCCCATGATGATGACCAGGTCCCTCACTTGATGGGTGTTCGCTTGCGAGGCTTGAGCTTGGTGCGCTTGAACTTCTCGCCTTTCAGCGGGGAGACTGTTTTCTCTCCAGAGGCCGGTCCCGGCTTCCCGCCTGAGCGGGGGGCGGTCCTGTCAGGGCGCCGGTCTGGCTTGCCTGACCGTTCGGGACGTTCAGCCCGCGCGGGACGATCCGGACGCCCACTCCGTTCTGCCCGATCTGAGCGCTCCGGCCGCTCCGGTCGCGGCTTGCGGGGACGGGGCATGTCACCTCTCAGCAAGGCTTCGCGTTCACGGCCACTGATCGGGCGCCACTTGCCTTCCGGCAAACCTGCAAGCTCCAGCGGCCCAACACGCACACGCATCAGGTCCACAACATGCAGCTCTACCAGTTGGCACATACGCCGGATCTGGCGGTTGCGGCCTTCGTTCAGGATAAATTTCAACTCCTGCTGTTTCACTTGTTCGACGATGGCAGGTTTCAGCTGGCGACCATCCAGCTCGAGACCATGACGCAACTTGCCCAGCTTGTCGGGCGTAACATCGCCCTTCACCTTGACCAGATATTCCTTGTCGAGCTGACTCTCCGGCCCAATCACGGCCTTTGCCAACACGCCGTCTTCAGACATGATCAACAAACCGCGGGAATCCTTGTCCAGACGCCCGAGGGGCGCGAGCTTGTTATAGCGCCCCGGAATGGCATGACTTTTTCCCGAAAGGCTATCGCCTGAGATGAGCCGCACAGCGGGAATTTCATCGCCCTCCGGCGTGCCCGAAACAATACTGATCGGTTTGTGGAACAGGATGGAAAGCTGATTATCGAGCCGACGTGCAGCCTTCTGCGCCAGATCCAACGTCTGACCGGTCTCGATCTTCTGGCCCGAAATCGCTTTCTCGCCGTCGACTTTCACCAGACCCTGCTCAATCAGGGAGTCCGCCTCGCGGCGTGAGCACACGCCTTCCAGCGCCAGCCATTTGTTGATCCGCAAGGGCTCGTCGCCGGAATAGGTTTTGGTCCAAGCCATGGCGTGTCGCGCCTCCTGATATAGTGCGGCCCGTCATATCGGCGCTGGCCGTTCCTCGCAACATTCAGTCGACATTGTGGGGCATTTCCGGCATAGGCGGGCGCCCCGCACGGAGATGATTGAATAATGACGGACCGCCGCACCGCAGCGCCCCTGCTCGCCTTTGGCCTGTTAGTCCTCGGGACCATTCTCGGCCTTGCCGGGACGGATTTGGTCCTACCTGCCGTTCCGTCCTTGCCGGAAACCTTGCGGGGCTCGCAGGCGATGGCGCAGCTGGTGCTGGCCGCCTTCGTGGCAGGTGGTTGTATCGGTCTGCTGGCCTTCGGTGAACTCGGCGCACGGATCGACCAGCGCAATTTGTTGGTCATCTCGCTTGCGGCCTATGCGCTGGTCTCGTTCGCCTGCATGGCCGCGCCGTCCCTGTCCGTTCTGGTTGGACTGCGGTTCTTGCAAGGTCTGACCGGATCTGCCGCAGCTGTGTTTGCTCCAGGCATGATCCGCGCCATGTTTTCCGAGGAGAAAGCCGTTGGCGCACTTGGCTTCATGGCCAGCATAGAATCCTTGATCCCTGCCCTCGCCCCCGTGCTCGGCGTCTGGCTGCTGCTGGCATTCGGCTGGAAAAGCTCTTTTCTCGCCCTGGGCATCTTGAGTCTAGGCGTTGCGGCGCTCGTCGCCATGCTGCGTCATCGCCTGCCCGCGCCGCCGTCGACGCGGGCGCCGGGTAGCTATCTGCGCCACGTGATCAATCCGGTCTTCCTGCGCTATGCCCTGAGTCAGGCCTTCACACTCGCCGGACTGCTTATCTTTGTGTTCGGCGCACCGGCCATGATCACCAAGGGCCTTGGCGGCGACCTGGGCGACTTCATCATCATGCAGGTTACAGGGATTGCGTTCTTCATTGCAGGATCGAACTTTGCCGGCAAGCTGTCCGCACGGTTCGAACCTGAACCGATGATCCTGTTCGGATCGACTATGTCCGCCGCAGGCCTGGCTGGTATTCTGATTTACGCACTGTTGGGTGGGACAGCACCACTGATGCTCGCCGCCCTGTTTGTGCCGGTCAATCTCGGCCTCGGCTTTCGGGGACCTCCCGGTTTCTATCGCGCGGTTGTCGCTGCGCGCGGAGATGATGCGCGCGGGTCGGCACTCGTCCTCGTGGCCATCCTTTCCACGACGGCTGCCGGCACCGCCATCGCCGCGCCGTTCGTCACATTTGGCATGGTACCACTTGCGGCGATTGGGACAGCAGTCTCCTGCGCCTCGGTCCTGTGCCTGATCGCCTTGCCGAAGCTCAGCGCCTGAGCCGAACTCACGCGATACCGAACAGAGCTTCGCTATTGTCGAGGAAAGGGGAACCGCCTTCGGTGATGCCGGAGACACGGCCCGGCGCGGTGGCCAGAACAGTCTCGGAAAAGAAGCCCGCAAGTGCCAGTTGGCGTGCCCGGAAGCTGCCTTCCTCACCGCGTGCAGCAACAGCTGCCCGCGTCAGGAAGTGCCCGCCAATCACGTCTCCCGCCAGCGCGAGATAGGCCGTCGCGCCCGCAAGCGCTTTGTCCTGATCGCGATCCTTCATCGCTTCCAGCATCCAGTCGCTGGCTTCGCGCAGGGCTTCGGCGCCAGCGCGCAACCGGTCTGCAATCTGCACAAGCTGTGGGTCATTGGTCGCGCGGGCATCTGCCGCCGTCGCCTCGACCTCACCCAGCATCACTCGCATGGACTCACCATTCGTGCCGGTCAGTTTACGCCCGACAAGGTCGATGGCCTGAATGCCATTCGTGCCTTCATAGATCGGGGCAATCCGGGAGTCGCGATAAAGTTGGCCTGCGAGTGTCTCACCCATAAAGCCCATGCCGCCATGTATTTGCACACCAAGGCTCGCCACATCGACGCCCATATCCGTGCACCATGCCTTGGCAATTGGCGTCAGCAGGTCTTCCCGCATCTTTGCAGCAGCGCGTGTGGTTTGATCCGGGGACGCCTCGGCGAGGTCTGCGGCGACCCCACAGGCATAACAGATCGAACGCGCTGCAGCGACGCGAGCGCGCATGGTCGTCAGGGTACGGCGCACGTCCGCATGGTGCAGGATTGGAGCGGGGCCCTCAATGCCTGGTGCCTTGCCTTGCTTGCGCTCCTGCGCATATTCGAGTGCCGTCTGGTAGGCCGCCTCGCCCACAGCAACTCCCTCAAGGCCGACATTCAGGCGTGCGGAATTCATCATGGTGAACATGCAGGCCAAGCCCTTGTTCTCCTGACCGATCAGCCATCCGGTCGCGCCATCATATTCCATCACACAGGTCGGCGAGGCGTGGATGCCCATCTTCTTTTCAAGACCGATACATTTGACGGCATTGCGTGCGCCAAGGCTACCATCCGCTTCAACCATAAACTTCGGCACGATGAAAAGAGAGATGCCGCGCGAACCTGCGGGCGCATCCGGCAAGCGCGCCAGGACCAGGTGTATGATGTTCTCGGCGACATCATGATCGCCCCATGTGATGAATATCTTCTGCCCACTGATGGCGTAGCTGCCATCTTCCTTCGGCACGGCTCTTGTCTTGAGCGCGCCAACATCCGAACCGGCCTGCGGCTCCGTCAAATTCATGGTGCCGGTCCAATTGCCGGCCACGAGGTTGGGAAGATATGCCTGCTTCTGGTCATCTGTGCCGTGCGCCAGCAGGGCCTCAACTGCGCCGAAGCTGAGCATAGGGCAGAGCCCGAACGACATGTTGGCCGCGTGGAACATTTCCATGACCGCCAAGGCGAGCGCCTTCGGCAGGCCCTGCCCGCCCCATTCCTCTGGCGCCGACAGGCCCATCCATCCACCCTCCCGGAATTGGGCGTAGGCATCAGCAAATCCCGGCGCGGCCCTCACCCCATCCTCGGTCAGTACGGCACCGTGCGCGTCGCCAGATGCATTGAGCGGCGCCAATACATCACGTGCCAGCTTGTTGGCTTCTTCCAGGATCGGCGTGATCAGCTCGGGGTCATAATTGCCGAATGCCTCCAGCCCTTCCAATCGGGACAGGCCCGCAACGGACTGGAGCGCGAACGCCATATCGTTGAGCGGAGCGTCATAGGCCATGTATTTCTCCCAGAATCCGAATAGGTTATATCCCGAAGAGCATTTAGCGCGGGGATGGTGCCACGCCAACTGCGCCCTATAATCACCTGAACCGAACCCATAGATGTCCAGGAGACACGAATATGCGCAAAATCCTACTTTCCGCTTCCGTCCTCGCGCTCGCCGCTTGCGGCGCCGCCGAGACCACCGCCCCTGCAGCAGAGGCCCAGACGCCGGCCAATGAGACAAGTGAAACAGCTGCTCCGGCTGCAGAAGAGACCGCACCGGCCCCGGAAATGGCTCCGGCCGGCACGTATGTGCTCGATCCGACGCATGCGTCGCTTGTCTGGACGGTGAATCATTTCGGCCTGTCCAACTATACCGCCCGCTTCACCAAGATGGATGCCACACTGGAGTTCAATCCTGATGACGCGTCCGCCACATCGCTGACCGTCACGGTCGACCCGACATCGGTCGAAACAGACTATCCGGGCGACTTCAAAGCGACGCACGCCGATTCGCCGTACGACACGTTCGATGAAGAAATCGCGCAGGATCCAACCTATTTCAACGCAGGCGAATACCCCGAGATCACCTTCACCTCGACAGAAATCACAACAACCGGCCCGACCACCGGCACTGTCACAGGCGATCTGACCTTCCTTGGCGTGACCAAGCCAGTGACGCTGGATGTTACTTACAACGGCACCGCGACCTTCCCTTGGGCCCCGGAACAGCCAAAAATCGGCTTCTCCGCCACCGGCTCACTCAATCGTTCCGAATTCGGCCTGTCGAAAATGGTGCCAAACCTGGGTGACACGATCCACCTGACCATAGAGGCGGAATTCGCCAAAGCTGCCGAATAAGACAGGAACATCCTCGACATGAAGACTGAAACGTCTCGTTACACGATCGTCGCCATCACCCTTCACTGGGTGATGGCAGCCCTTCTTCTGTTCATGATCTGGCTCGGCTGGAACATGGACGACAACGAAGTACGCTTTCAGCTTCACAAATCGATCGGGATCCTGCTTCTGTTCCTCACCTTGGTCCGGGTGATCTGGCGAGTCATGAACCCGCCACCGCCACTTCCGGAAGAGATGCCAGCCTATGAAAAGCTGGCGTCTCATCTTGTCCACATGGCATTCTATGGACTGATGATCATTCTGCCCCTGGCAGGATGGCTGCTTGTCTCCACCTCCAAATTCAAGGTGCCGACCGTCTTGTTTGAGACGGTCAGCTGGCCACACTTGCCAGCGCCGGATTTCCTGCGCGGAGATATTGCGCACGTCATCATCGAGAACATCCATTCCAAAGGCGCTTGGATTCTGATCATCCTGCTAGGCCTGCATGTGGCCGGCGCGGTGAAGCATGAATTCGCTGCTGAAGACGGAGTATTGAAGAAGATGTTGCCTGGCTTGTTCGGAAAGCCTGCGACACCCCCCACCGCACGAGGATATGTCCGCGCCTTCGGAACGGCGATCATTGCCTTTGCCCTCATCGCGATCATACCGATTGCGGGCTCAGGTCAATCCAGCAGCGCCACACCGCAAACTGACGAGGCCGTCGCCCCCGCAGACGAAACCATCGAAGCGAATTGGGATGTCGATTACGACGCTTCTGAAATTCGGTTCACGGGTATGTATGATGGAGCCGAATTCACCGGCACCTTTGACGATTGGTCAGCAGATGTGGAATTCCATCCAGAAGCGCTCGATGAGTCTCGTGTGCTCGTAACGGTCCAGACAGCTACTGCCGATGCTGGCAAGAAGCTCTACAATGACAGCCTGAAGGGCCCGGAATGGTTCGACACGACCACCTATCCTGACGCCCAGATCAGCCTGAGCAACTTCAGCGAAACAGACACAGGCTATAGCGCAGATGCTGCAATATCGCTGAAGTCCGAGCTGATCACGGTGCCGCTCGACTTCACGCTTGAAATCGATGGCGACACCGCGATGCTGGCTGGAAAAGCGGTCATGAGTCGCAGAGCCTTCAATCTCGGCCAGGACTCTGATCCCTCCGGAAGCTGGGTTGGCGATGAAATCACAATCTCCGTAACGGGAACCGCCACGCGCAAATAATGCGCTGGTGGCTTCCGGGGCCGCGACGCGAATGCTAAGCCCGCGCGCATGACTGCCATCGCTCCTATCGAATCCAGCACACTCCAACTGGCTGCCAGCTTCCTGCGCAAGGGCGGGCTCGTCGCCATGCCGACCGAGACCGTCTACGGGCTCGCCTGCGATGCATCAAACCCTGACGCGGTGGCACGACTATACGCAGCCAAGGGGCGTCCCAGCTTCAACCCCCTGATCGCGCATGTTGCTTCACTGGAAATGGCGCAAGCCGAAGCCGTATTTTGTGACGCAGCGTTCAAACTCGCACATGCGTTCTGGCCTGGTCCGCTTACTTTGGTACTGCCCGTTGCTTCGACCGGGACGGTTTGCGACCTGGCCCGGTCTGGCCTCGATACAATTGCCATCCGCATGCCGGCCCATCCCGGCGCGCGTAGCCTGATCGCGGGTTTCGGTCGTCCGGTTGTCGCACCGTCAGCCAACCGGTCCGGACATATCAGCCCGACACTGGCCGAACACGTCAAAGCCGATCTCGACGGCAAGGTCGACCTGATCCTCGACGGTGGGCCGTGCACGCAGGGCATCGAATCCACCATTGTCTCATTTATCGGTGACCAGCCAACACTCCTGCGAGCCGGCACGGTCGAAACCTCCGCCCTCGAAGCAGTCCTTGGCACGTCACTCGCTCGTGCAGATGAGGGCGATGGCATCTCTGCCCCTGGGCAACTGAAAAGCCACTATGCACCCAATGCCCGGTTGCGTCTCAATGCGAGCGCCCCCGAAGCAGGGGAAGCCTGGCTGGGTTTCGGCCCGGATGAGGCAAATGGGCTCAACCTCTCGCCATCTGGCAACCTGACCGAGGCTGCTGCAAACCTGTTCGCCATGCTGAGGCAACTGGATGCAGAGGCCGACCGCATCGCCGTCGCGCACATTCCGAATGAGGGGCTTGGCGAAGCCATCAGTGATCGTCTCGCTCGGGCCGCGCACCGAGATGACTGATGGAAGCAACAAACTCGAAATCGCGCAGGAAATGAGTAGGTTTACCCAATGACAGAGCTTAGCCCGGACTTCCTGACCGCCGCCCAAAACCTGCTCGGCCCGAGGGGGTGGAGCATGGCGGCGGAAGAACTCGCCAAAGTGTCGTCGCCCTGGCGCGGCACCTACAAGGGCGAGACGCCTTTCCTCGCAAAGCCCGCCACAACGGAAGAGACCGCTGCACTGGTGCGACTTTGCAATGAATATGGCGTCGCGATCACACCTCAGGGCGGCAATACCGGCCTGGTTGATGCGGGCACGCCGCATGGCGAAATCTGTGTGTCGATGCAACGGATGAATGCGGTACGTGCACTCGATGCGTTCAACAATTCGCTCGTGATCGAGGCTGGCGCCCCCCTTGTCGTGGCGCAGCAAGCGGCCGACGACGCCCAGCGCTTGTTCCCGCTTTCACTCGGCTCGGAAGGCACCGCCACGATTGGCGGCCTGATTTCGACCAATGCTGGCGGGGTCGCGGTGCTGCGCTATGGCATGATGCGCGACCTGATCCTTGGCCTCGAAGTCGTGCTGCCGAATGGAGATATCTGGAACGGCCTGTCGGGCCTGCGCAAGAACAATACGGGCTACGATCTGAAACACTTGTTTGCTGGCGCAGAAGGTACGCTCGGTATCATCACGGCTGCGACCCTGAAACTGTTTCCCAAGGTTCAGCGCGCGAGCGCCTGGGTCACCTGCACAACAGCAAGCGACGTCGTGAAACTGCTCGCAATGGTTCGCGACCATGCCGGCGATACGGTTACGAGCTTCGAGATCATCCCCGCCAATGCCGTCGCCATGGTACAGGCAGACGTGCCGGACACGCGCGACCCACTTCCATCTGATTTGCCTTGGCGCGTGCTGATCGAAGTTTCCATGTCGCGCGCCGAACATGCCCGCGACGTTCTGGAAGGCGCACTCGCCTCAGCATATGAGAGCGAACTTGTGCAGGATGCCGTCATTGCCGAAAGCGTCGCGCAAGCCGAAAGCTTCTGGCACATCCGCGAGACAATCCCCCTGTCGAAACGAGCATATGGCACCGCGCTGAACCAGGACATCTCCGTACCGGTCAGCCGCATTCCCGAATTTATCGATGCTTGCAACGCGGCTGTTCTGGAAAAGGTGCCTTCAGCGGAGTTTGTGATCTTCGGTCATGTCGGCGATGGCAATCTCCATTATTCTGTTTGCGAGCCAGCCAGCGCAGAGCGCCCAGTTCTACGTGGTCAGGATGAAGCAATCTTTCGTATCATCTATGATCAGGTCATGAGCTTCGACGGATCCATTAGCGCCGAACACGGTGTTGGGCGGCTGAAACGTGATGAACTGGAACGCATTCGTCCGAAGGCAGCCACCGAAATGATGCGTGCCATCAAACATGCGCTAGACCCAAACAAGATCATGAACCCCGGTCGCGTCATCAATTCCTGATCGGGTTCCCAGTTGCCTTCCCGCCGGATCGCTGTAGCGTCCACAGACCAATGCGGGAGACATAAATGCGTACACACCTTGCCGCCATCGCGCTCATCGCGCCGCTGATCGCCTGTGAGCCTACGCCTCCAATCGTAGGCGGACCGTGCAGCTATGAAACCACAATCATCTCGGCAACGGTGACCGAAGTCGATGAAGACGGCGCTTTGTTCGATGGGCCCGAGGGAGAATTGTGGGTCCCGGCCTCCTACTTGGGCACGCTGCCGGAAGTCGGAGAGACACTCACGCTGAAACGCGATCAGATCACCGAGGGCACATGCACGCCGGAAATGTACGAAGTGGTCGCAGCTGATGTCAGCGACAAGGACTAACGTCCCGAGCGGCG
>NZ_DFME01000068.1:25974-29030 GCF_002375605.1 Hyphomonas sp. UBA3601
CGATGTCAGCGACGAGGACTAACGTCCCGAGCGGCGACTGGAAACGACCATGAGAAGGCCGTCCAGCGTCGATGCACTTGCGGAGTTTGGACGTGCGCGCTTGTCACGCTCTTTCTTCATGCGCGACTTCCTGTATTCGGATATCGCCGCGCTTCACGGCTTCTCGAACGTTCCCGATGATCCGGACCTTGCCATTACCGCCGGCACGAAGCTCTGCACGGAATTGCTGGAACCCTTGCAGGACGTTTTCGGGCGCATCGCCATCCGGTCCGCCTATCGCTCTGCTGAAGTGAATGGATTTGGCAACCAGATGCAGCGGGACAAGAAGAAGGGCTACAATTGCGCCTCGAACGAAAGCAATTACGGCCATCATATCTGGGACCGGCGGGATGCCGAAGGAAACATGGGTGCAACCGCCTGCGTCGTCATTCCAGCCTTCTACGATGCTTTCCACGCAGAAGGGGACTGGCAGAAACTGGCCTGGTGGATCCACGACCATTTGCCTTATTCAACGCTATACTTCTTCCCGAAACTCTGGGCCGTGAACATTCAGTGGCGCGAAAATCCGGTTCGCCAGATCGACAGCTATACCCCGCCGCGTGGTCGGCTGACAGATGAGAGTAAGCCGAATTTTCACGGCTCACACGAAGCGGATTGGGCATCCCTGCGTGACGTTTTCCCGAAAGCCTGAAAGGGTCAGCTGGCAAGCGCTGCAGATATCTCCGCATGCGACGCAAACACATCCTGCGCGCCCGCCGCCCTGAGCCGGTCGCCAAGCCCCGCATCGGCATGACCACCGCCCGTAAAGCCCCACGCTGTCATCCCGGCGGCGCGCGCGGCTGTCACACCATTCACGCTGTCTTCGAGTACGACACATTTGTCGGGCCGGGCACTGATCTGTTCGGCTGCGTGCAGAAACAGGTCAGGCGCAGGCTTTCCATCGGTAACGAGGTCTGAGGAATATATGTGCGGCGCAAAAGTATCGTACAGGCCAGTGAGACGAAGTTTACGGACGAGCTTTGGTGCCTCGGAAGACGACGCCACTGCCTGCGCCCCAGAGAACGCGGCGGAAATGTCCAACACACCTTCAATCGCGCGCAGATCCGTTTCGAAGTGTTGCCAGATGCGCGCCTGCAACTGGTCGGCAAAATCCGGAGGCAAGGGGCGTCCACGCTCAATGGCATCCGCCGCGAGAGCCGCATGGAAGTCCCGATTGTGCAGGCCGACAAAACGCGAAACGAAAATCTCGAACGGATAGTCGAGCCCCCAGCCAGAGAGCATTTCCCGTTCAGTGGCGATGGAGATTGTTTCGGAGTCGACCAACACCCCATCGCAATCAAAGATCAAGGCTTCCACAGAGCCTATCCCCGCCGCCCGAACAGGCGTTCGATGTCGGCGAGCTTCAGCTCCACATAGGTCGGCCGCCCATGATTGCACTGGCCGGAATGTGGCGTCGCTTCCATCTGGCGGAGCAGCGCATTCATCTCCTCGCCATTCAGTCGTCGTCCGGCTCGCACTGAACCGCGGCACGCCATGTTCCCCATGACTTCCTCGAACCGCTCCTTGAGCGCGAGGCCCGCATCATATTCGGCGAAGTCATCGGCGAGATCACGGATCAAGCCCATTGCGTCCATTTCCCCGAACAGGGCGGGGGTGGCCCGTACACAGATCGCGCCGGCCCCAAAAGGTTCGATTTCCAGACCCAGCTCAGCCAACTCGTCGGCGCGCTCGAGCACGCGGGTCGCCTCGTCCTCAGTAAGCTCCACCACATCCGGGATCAGCAGCGCCTGACGCCTTACCCCGCCCGCAGCCATTTGGCGTTTCATGTCCTCGTAGACCAGCCGCTCATGAGCGGCATGCTGATCCACGATAACGATGCCATCCGCTGTCTGCGCGACGACATAGGTTTCGTGCAACTGAGCGCGGGCGACGCCGAGTGGAAAGTCAGAAGGCATACCTTGCGCGGGCGCGGCTTCCGGCTCCACCCGTGCGGACGGAGCGGCATCATGTCGATAGGCAGGCGGTGGTGCTTCTTGCAGCCCCGCCATCACATCGCCAGAGGGCGGAAGAGGCTGATCGAAATCAATGCCCGATGGCTGGCGATAATAGGAAGAGGGGGAAGCCTGTCGCTCTGGCGCAGATGGCAACGACCAGAGATTGGCTGACGTGGCCTCTTCGATCCGAACCTTGCCGAGCGCAGAATTCGCGACCGTGGTCGACGCTCTGTGTCCCGCCGCGGCCAGCGCATGACGCAGTGCGCCAATCATCAAACCTCTTACATTCCCCGCATCGCGGAAGCGCACCTCGGTCTTGGCGGGGTGCACGTTCACATCGACATATTCCGGGTCAAGATCAACAAACAGCGCCGCCAACGGGTGCCGGTCGCGCGCCAGGAAATCCTGATAGGCGGCGCGGATTACGCCATTCAGCATACGGTCCTTCACGGGCCGGCCATTGACGAACAGGAATTGCATCTGGGCGTTGCCGCGATTGAGCGTCGGCAGGCCGGCAAAGCCAGCAAGGCGAACACCTTCGCGCTCGGCATCAATCTCCAGCGCGTTCTCACGGAAATCACGTCCCATGATTGCGCCGAGCCGGGCCAGTTGGCCGGAGGCGCCTTCGGCTTCAGCGGCATAGCGCAGCGAGTTCCGGCCATTATTTTCCAGCGAGAAAGCAACATGCGGATTGGCCATGGCGAGACGCTTGATCGTGTCAGTCACAGCCATGCTTTCGGCGCGCTCGCCTTTCATGAACTTCAACCGGGCGGGAGTCGCATAGAACAGGTCGCGCACTTCGATGCGGGTGCCAGTCTCGCCGCGCCCGGTAAACGCCGCCGGGCGAGGACCTTCCATCCGTCCCGCCTCAACAAAGACTTCGGCTGCGTCTTCGCCGGTCGCGCGGGATGAAATGCTGCAGCGGCTGACCGAGGCAATCGACGGCAACGCTTCACCCCGGAAGCCCATCGTGTGGATGTTCAGCAAATCCACCCGCCCGCCGGCATCCGGCACGAGTTTGGAGGTTGCATGGCGTTCCAGCGCGACGAGCAGATCGTCGGC
>NZ_DFME01000144.1:0-353 GCF_002375605.1 Hyphomonas sp. UBA3601
GGCACGATCCGCAACATTCTCGGCGGCGTAGTCTTCCGCGAACCAATCGTGATCTCCAACGTCCCACGTTTGGTGCCAGGCTGGACGAAGCCGGTTGTGGTTGGTCGTCACGCCTTTGGTGACCAATACAAAGCCACGGACTTCCTCGTTCCCGGCAAGGGCAAGCTGACCATGAAATGGGAAGCATCCGACGGATCCGATTCCAAGGAATTCGAAGTCTTCGACTTCCCTTCCTCCGGTATCGCCATGGGCATGTACAATCTCGACGAGTCCATCCGTGACTTCGCGCGCGCCAGCCTGAACTACGGCCTGCAGCGCAAATGGCCGGTCTACCTGTCGACCAAGAACACGAT
>NZ_DFME01000144.1:498-62033 GCF_002375605.1 Hyphomonas sp. UBA3601
TACCTGTCGACCAAGAACACGATCCTGAAAGCCTATGATGGCCGCTTCAAGGACATTTTCCAGGAAGTGTTCGACGCTGAATTCGCAGACAAGTTCGCCGAGTTTGGCGGCACCTACGAACATCGCCTGATCGACGACATGGTCGCAGCGGCCATGAAATGGTCCGGCGGCTATGTCTGGGCCTGTAAGAACTATGACGGCGATGTCCAGTCCGACACGGTCGCCCAGGGTTACGGCTCGCTGGGTCTCATGACGTCCGTTCTGATGACACCGGATGGCAACACGGTCGAAGCCGAAGCCGCACACGGCACGGTGACGCGTCACTACCGCAACCACCAGAAGGGCGAAGCCACGTCGACCAACTCGATTGCGTCGATCTTTGCCTGGACCCGCGGACTCGACCATCGCGGCCGTATGGATGACACACCAGACGTGCGTGCCTTCGCCCAGAAGCTGGAAGAGACCATCATCAAGACGGTCGAGAATGGCCAGATGACAAAAGACCTCGCCTTGCTCGTCGGTCCGGATCAGGAATGGCTGACGACTGAAGGCTTCATCGAAGCGGTCGACAAGAACTTCCAGGAAGCCATGTCGAAATCCTGATAATCTCAGGCCTTACAGAACAAAGCCCCGCAGCTTGGCTGCGGGGCTTATTTGTTCAAGCGATGTATTTGGCGACAAACCATGCGCCCCAGACGATCCCGAGCAACGGGATCAGCGCCACCAACCAAATTGGGCGAGCCTTTACGTTCCCAAGCTTCTCCTCCGGCTCCATCACGCCTCTCCCAGAAGCGTGCGCACATGGTCTTCAAGATCAAGTTGACGCAACCGTTTCAATCGCTCGGTCAACAATATGCGTCGTAGCCTTTGATAGGCCACTTCAAGATCGTCGTTCACAATCACATAGTCATAGCGGCGCCAATGCATGATCTCCCGTTTGGCGTCGTCCATGCGGCGGGCAACAATCTCCGGGGTCGAGCCGGGTCGGGCCGCGAGACGTTTCTCCAGCGCGCTGATGCTGGGTGGGAGAATGAATACCGATACCACATCGTTTGGCATCTGGTCGTGCAGCGCATCGGCGCCCTGCCAGTCCACATCGAACAAGACATCCTCGCCCGCATCCAGCTTGGCGACCGTGTCGGCCTTTGGCGTTCCATAATACTTGTCGAAAACGTGCGCCCATTCCAGGAATTCCCGCCGTTCGATCATGTGATGAAACTCGTCGACAGACCGGAAGTGATAGTCTTTTCCGTCGTTTTCGCCGGGGCGTGGTGGACGCGTGGTCGCCGACACGGACAGATTCACATCGTCGAACTCTTCGATCAATTTTTTCGCGAGCGTTGTCTTGCCTGCACCTGAGGGGCTCGACAGCACCAGCATGAGCCCCCTGCGGTGCCCATGATCCTTTGGATGTCCACTATTCGACATTGGCTGCCTGCTCCTTGAACTGGTCTATGGTTCCTTTGAGACTGAGTCCGGCATTCGTCAAATCAAGGCTAACAGATTTCGAGCAGAGCGTATTGGCTTCACGGTTGAGCTCCTGGGCGAGAAAATCAAGCTTCCGGCCCACCGGTGAGCCACCGGAAAGCAGTTTTCGCGCAGAGTCGAAGTGTGCGAGCAAACGGTCCAGCTCCTCGCGGACATCGGCCTTCGCAGCGGTCAGCGCGAGTTCGGCTGCCAGCCGTTCCGGTTCCACCTGCTGGTCTGCCCCCAATTCTTCCAATTGCTTCGTAAGCCGTGCCTTGAGCAATGCAGGCTGGTCCCCTGCGAGCGAGATAGCGGTGTCCGTCGCCGATACCAGTTCGTCGACCAGGTCTGACAGCATCGCTTTCAGCGCGCGCCCCTCAGCCTGACGTGCCTCGTCCAACTCCGCAAGCGCCGCGCCCGCAGCAGATTCAAGTTCAGCCATCACGTCCGAATTCGCCGCAACGTCCCGTATGTTTGTGGATCCGATTTCCACAACGCCTTTTACGGTCATCAGGGTGGCGATGGCTTCGCTGGAAATGCCAACGCCGTGCGCTTGTTCCGCCGCCGCCAGCAATGTGTCCAGCAAGGCCTGATCGATCGTGGCGCCCCCCGCCTGTTCGCTAAGTTCAATCCTGAGCGAGACCTGAAGGGATCCGCGATTGAACCGTTTCGAAGCCGCGGCTTTGATCACACGTTCCAACGCATCAAACCCGGGAGGGGTGTTCACCCTTACATCCAGTCCTCGCCCATTCACGCTCTTGGCCTCCCAAGCCCAAGCGCCCCATTCCGCTTCCCCTGTGACGCGGGCAAAGCCGGTCATGCCGGATAGGTTTTTCATTTCCCTGCCCGCTCCCTCTGGATTTCTTCGCGTTCATATTTGCGATAGGCCGCGACATTGCGATTGTGTTCGGCCAGCGTCTTCGCGAACAAATGGCCGCCCTTGCCGTCTGCCACGAAAAAGATGTGGCCTGTCTCATCGGGGTTCAGGACGGCCGCAATTGCCTCCCGGCCCGGATTGCAGATCGGCGTCTTTGGCAGACCATCAATCTGATACGTATTCCAGTCCGTCTTCCGGTCGATCTCGGATCGATAGAGCGTTCGGCGCTCTCCACGACGATTGTACAGGGGCTCACCCCTGGAGATCCCGTAGATGATCGTCGGATCGCTCTCCAAACGCATACCTCGCTTCAGACGGGTAACGAACAGGCCAGCAATCTGTGGGCGCTCTCCGGCGATACCGGTTTCCTTCTCGACAACGGAGGCAAGGATTACCGCCTCTTCCGGCGTTGAAATGGGCAGACCTTCAGCGCGCCTGGGCCACAGGTCTGCCAACATGTCGGCTTGTGCCTTGCGCATTCGCTCGACCAGTTCTGCGCGGGTGGTGCCGCGCTGAAAGAGGTATGTGTCCGGGAGCAGCGTGCCTTCACCGATTTCCGTCTCCGGCATCTCGCCAGTAAGGATCGGGTCAGCTTCAACGATTTTTAGTAATTGTGACGTGGTCCGGCCTTCCGGCAGCGTTATCTTGTGGAGGACCGATTTGCCCTCAATCAGGACATCCATCACGTCTGTCACACTCGCGCGCGGCTCGAGAATGAATTCGCCGGTCTTGATGGCAAGTTCAGTGCCGTCGAGCCGTGCCTTTAGGCGTACCAGACGGTCGTCCTGCACGATACCGTCCTGCTCCAGCCGCAAGGCTACGCGGGTCAACGTTTCGCCCGGCTCAACCGTGAAGACGTGCTGCTCTGTGGAGGGGCCCGGTTTCGAGACTTCGTTCTGGAACCAGAGCCATCCGCCGCCAAGGGCTGCGCCACCCACAAACAGCAGGAGCACCAGCACCGAAAGCAGGACTTTGATGAATTTCATGAACGCCTCGCGAATCCTGACTGTGCCAGCCTACATGCCAACCCCAGCCCGGAGAAACAGGCTTACTGAACTTCCTTGAGAACCAGCGATGCGTTCGTGCCGCCAAAGCCGAAGCTGTTGGACATGGCCGCACGCACCCGGCCCTTCTTGGCCTTGTGCGGGATCAGGTCCAGAACAGTCTCGAAGCTCGGATTGTCGAGGTTCAAGGTCGGCGGCATCACCTGGTCGCGGATCGCGAGTGCGCAAAACGCACTCTCGATGGCTCCGGCAGCGCCGAGCAAGTGTCCTACGGCCGACTTGGTCGACGACATGGACATGTTCTTGGCATGCTCGCCGAAGGCCCGCTCTACGGCACCGGCTTCACCTTCATCCCCCTTCGGGGTCGATGTGCCGTGGGCGTTGACGTAGTCGATCTCTGTCAGGTCCATGCCCGAATGCTTGAGCGCCATCTTCATGGCACGGTATCCACCCTCCGCGCCTTCAGCAGGGGCCGTGATGTGATAGGCGTCACCCGTCAGGCCGTAGCCTGCGACTTCCGCATAGATCTTCGCACCGCGTGCCTTTGCATGCTCGTACTCTTCGAGCACGACGATGGCGGCGCCTTCACCCATGACGAAGCCATCCCGGTCCTTGTCATAGGGGCGCGAGGCCTTTTCAGGCGTATCATTGAAATTCGTGGACATAGCCTTGGCAGCGCAGAACCCTGCGATACCGATGCGGCCAATGACAGCCTCGGCGCCGCCTGCAACCATGACATCCGCATCGCCATATTTGATGAGGCGGGCAGAGTCACCGATCGCGTGAGCGCCGGTAGCACAGGCCGTCACCACCGAATGGTTGGGCCCTTTGAATTTGTGCCGGATCGATACCTGGCCAGAGGCCAGATTGATCAAAGCAGCAGGGATGAAGAACGGGCTCACCTTGCGCGGCCCGCTCTCATGAAGCGTGATCGCAGTCTTGTAGATCGATTCAAGACCACCAATACCGGACCCGATGAGAACGCCAGTGCGCTCCTGACCTTCGTCATCCTCGGGCTTCCATCCGGCATCCTCTACAGCTTCGTCTGCTGCAGCGATCGCATAAAGAATGAATTCGTCGATCCGACGCATCTCTTTTGGGGAGACGAATTTGGCCGGATCAAACGCATGGGGATCTCCTTCGCCGCCGCCGCGGCCTGTTACCCACGGAACCTGAAACGCAATCTTGCACGGCATATCTTCGGGATCGAACGTATCAATACGTCCAGCCCCAGATTTGCCTTCAAGCAGGCGCTCCCAGGTTGCCTCACGGCCAGCGGCCAAGGGTGAAACAATCCCTATTCCGGTAATAACAACGCGGCGATCTGACATAGAAATCCTAGAAATCTTAGATGTGGGCTTTGATGTGCGTTACCGCATCACCAACTGTGCGGATAGATTCCTGCACATCATCCGGGATCTCAATGTTGAACTCTTCCTCGAAAGCCATGACCAGCTCGACGAGGTCAAGAGAGTCAGCGCCGAGGTCGTCGATGAAGCTTGCGCTCTCAACAACTTTGTCACCATCCACGTCGAGATTATCGACAACAATTTTTTTAACGCGTTCTAGAACGTCAGACATGAGTACCTCTCTGAAAATGCCTGAGGACTGGCCCAGATTCGAACCATTGTGTTGCGCCTAGCATACACTGGGGACGAGCGCCAAGTCCTATGAGTGGGGCTTGCTGTAGTGAAATCAGATCATTGCCATGCCGCCATTCACGTGGATTGTCTGTCCCGTGACATATGCAGCCTGGTCTGAAGCAAGATAAATGGCTGCAGCGGCAATGTCTGCACCCTGGCCGAGACGACCTGCAGGAATCTGTCCCAAAAGAGCGTCTTTCTGCTTTTCCGGCAACACTTCCGTCATGGGTGATTCGATGAATCCGGGCGCAATCGTATTGGCGGTAATACCGCGGCTGGCGACTTCCTGGGCCAATGATTTGGTAAATCCGATCATGCCAGCCTTGGAGGCGCAATAATTGGCTTGGCCCGGATTTCCGGTAACACCGACAATGGATGTAATTCCGATAATCCGGCCGTGGCGGCGCTTCATCATGCCTCGCACACAGCTCTTGGTGAGGCGGAAATAACTGCCCAGATTGACCGACAGAACATCGTTCCAGTCTTCATCCTTCATCTGCATCAGCAGCTTGTCGCGCGTGATACCGGCATTGGCGACGAGAATGTCGAGCGGGCCGATTGCTTCCTCAGCCCGGCCCACAAGGCCATCGACTGATTCCGCGTCAGACAGGTTGCAGGGCACGATGGCGCTCTCGCCTTTCAGTGTGCCGGCAACTTCTTCCAGCACGTTCTCACGTGTCCCGGAGAGAGCCACTTTGGCGCCCGCTTCGGACAAGGCTTGTGCGATGGCGCGGCCAATTCCGCCGGAAGCACCGGTCACGAGGGCCGTACGGCCGGTAAGATCAAACATCTTGTCTATCCCTTCATTGCTTCTGCAAAGGCTTCGAGATCCTCGGGAGTCCCGAGCGTAAAACCGTTGAGTGACTTGTCGATTCGGCGTTGCATCACCGTCAGCACCTTGCCATTGCCTGCTTCGCCCGTCGCTTCAACTCCCTGAGCGACCATGAATTGCACACTCTCGGTCCAGCGCACACGGCCTGTGACCTGTGCGACGAGGTTCTTCCGGATCGTTTCCGGGTCGGTGACAGCACTTGCAGACACGTTCGCGACCAGTTCACTCACCGGCTGCGCAATCGACACCTCGGCCAGCGCCTCGGCCATCGCGTCAGCGGCTGGCTGCATCAGGGAGCAATGGAACGGTGCGGAAACATTGAGAAGCATGGCTTTCTTGACGCCGCTATCCTTCGCCTGCGCGCAGGCGGCTTCAACCGCATCCTTGCGGCCAGATATGACAAGCTGACCCGGCGCATTGTCGTTCGCGATATCACAGGCGCCGCCGGTTTCGCGTCCAGCTGCACAGGCGGCTTCCGCCTGATTTATGTCGGCTCCCAACAAGGCTGCCATTGCACCCTCTCCCGGCTGCACGGCGGCCTGCATGGCATTGCCGCGAATGCGCAGGAGGCGCGCCGTATCCGCCACACCAAGCGCGCCTGCAGCAGCAAGCGCAGAATACTCGCCCAGGGAGTGACCCGCCACATAGGCCGCGTCCTTGGCCGACAAGCCAAACTCAGCTTCCAGAGCGCGGGCGGCGGCAACACTGTGCGCCATGAGCGCAGGCTGAGTATTTGCCGTCAGGGTCAACTCGGCAATATCGCCGGCCCACATGAGGCCAGACAGATTCTGTCCAAGGGCTTCATCAATCTCGAAAAAGACATCGCGTGCGGACTGAAAGGCCTCCGCAAGCGACTTGCCCATTCCGATTTCCTGGCTCCCTTGACCAGGAAAGATCAGCGCGAATTTTTTCATGTCTGGTTTCTCCAAATTGCGCCCGTGGTTAAAGGTGACCGCGAATGTAAGCAAGCGCTTGAAAAACAGGCCCAAATGCGCTTTACACCCGCATTCACTCGCAGGCATGCGGCCCTCGTTAGTTTGGAATGAGCCAGATGAAGAGGGGCCATCGCCCGGCAGTTTCCCGCTGTCTGGCGCCGCATGGCTCTACTATGGGACTGAAAACATGGCACTATATGAGCATGTCGTGATCACACGACCTGACATTTCGCCTGCTCAAGTCGAGACTTTTGTCGAAGAACTGAGCGGCTTTCTCAAGGAAAAAGGCGCATCTGTTGGCAAGACCGAATACTGGGGTCTTCGCAACCTGGCCTATCCAATCAAGAAACAACGCAAGGGGCACTACTCGCTTCTGAACATCGACGGCCCCGCCGACGCAGTTCAGGAACTTGAACGCCGCCTTCGCATCTCCGACGACGTCATGCGCTACATGACGATCCGCGTTGAAGCCCTGAGTGATGAGCCGTCGCCGGTTCTCTCTCGCAAAGACCGTCGTCGCGACTAGGGAAGGACACTCGAAATGGCTCAGAAACTGAACATCACGAACATTCCTGCTCGCCGTCCGTTCGGACGTCGCCGCAAGGTCGACCCGTTCACCGGTCAGAACGCACAGGAAATCGATTACAAGGACGTGAAACTGCTGCAGCGCTATATCTCTGAAAAAGGGAAAATCGTGCCCAGCCGCATCACGGCCGTAAACCTCAAGAACCAGCGCAAGCTTGCTCAGGCGATCAAACGCGCCCGCATGCTGGCCCTGCTTCCGTTCGAAGTGAAGTAAGGAGACACGAACATGCAAGTCATCCTTCTTGAACGCATCGAACGCCTCGGCAAAATCGGCGAAGAAGTGAATGTGAAGAACGGGTTCGCCCGGAACTTCCTGATCCCTCAGGGCAAAGCCCTGCTCGCCAATGATCGTAACCGGGCTCGCTTCGAGTCTGAGCGCGAAGCCATTGAAGCTCGTAACGCAGAAGCTCGCGCAATTGCCGAGTCCGAAGCTGAAAAGCTGAACGGCACCGTCTTCACGCTCATTCGCCAGGCTGGGGATACGGGGCAACTTTATGGGTCGGTTACTGCTCGCGACGTTGCTGATGCGGCTGAAGCGGCAGGTCACGCCGTACCACGCTCGGGTGTACGCCTGAACCGTCCGATCAAGGCCATCGGCCTGTACGACGTTGCAATTCGCCTGCACGCAGAAGTCACCGTCACGGTTCAGGCGAATATCGCCCGCTCCGCTGAAGAGGCTGAACGCCAGGAGAAAGGCGAGGACATCGTTGCTTCGCTCCAGGCTGCAAACCAGGAACTCGCTGAAGAGCAGGCTGGCGAACTCGCCGAAGCTGCTGCTGAGCGCGCCGAAGCCGGCGGCGAAGACGAAGAATAGTCTTCTGCAAATTCGAATTGAGGGCCGCGGCTATCCACAGCCGCGGCCCTTTTTTTGTGAAGTGACGGTGAATTGCGCAGCTCAATCCGCATCAAGGCGATGAATTCGCGTCGCAGGTAAGGTAAAAGAATCGCATGCCTCTAGATGATGCCCCCGCTGCCACAATCGCGCCGCCCCACAATCTGTCGGCGGAAGCCGCAGTGCTGGGTGCCATCCTGTTCGACAACAACGCCTACCAGCGCGTGGCAGATATCCTGCGGCCCTCAGATTTCTATGCGCCAGCGCATCAGGAGTTGTTCGACGTGTCGGCAACGATGATTCAGCAGGGCCGCATTGCAGACGGCGTCACGCTGCGCGAGCATTTCGAAAAGGCTGAAAAACTCACTGAAATTGGTGGCGCCCGGTATTTGGAGCAATTGCTCGACTCAGCAGCCTTTGGCCCGGAAGTCGGCGACTATGCACGGATGATCCGCGACCTTGCCATGCGACGGTCGCTGGTCGGCATCGGCAGCGAACTGACGGGTCGCGCCTTGAACCCGACTCCGGAAGAAAATGGCGAACGCCAGATCGAACTGGCTGAACGGCAGCTCTTCGACCTCGCAGAGCGCGGCTCGTCGGGTCGCGGTTTCACGACCTTCTCCGAAGCCCTGACAGAATCTCTCAAGAACGCTGAAGCTGCGTTCAAGCGCGAAGGCAAGATTGCCGGCATCCCGACCGTGCTGCGCGATCTCGATGAGAAGCTGGGCGGACTGCACCGATCTGATTTGATCATCCTTGCCGGGCGCCCCTCAATGGGGAAAACCTCTCTTGCAACCAACATTGCCTACAATGCCGCAGCGGCCTATCGCGCAGAAGTGCAAGATGACGGCTCGAAGAAGACTGTAGACGGCGCAATTGTCGGCTTCTTCTCGCTGGAAATGTCGAACGAACAGCTCGCAACAAGGATCATCGCCGAGCGGACTGGCATCACTACCCATCGGATTCGTCAGGGCGATCTCGACAAGAGCGACTTTGAACGACTGCGTGAAGCGACCGAAGAGCTTCAAAACCTGCCGCTCTATATCGACGATACAGGCGGTATCTCGATCAGCCAACTGGCCGCTCGCGCCCGACGCCTGCAGCGCTCTGTCGGGCTCGACATGATCGTGATCGACTATCTGCAGCTGATTACAGTCACCAGCGGCAACGCAAATGCGAACCGGGTCCAGGAGATTACGCAAATCACGACTTCCCTGAAGGCGCTTGCGAAAGACCTCAACGTACCGATCATAGCACTGTCGCAGCTTTCACGTGCCGTTGAACAACGCGACGACAAGCGCCCCCAATTGTCTGACTTGCGGGAATCCGGATCGATTGAGCAGGATGCTGACGTCGTCATGTTCGTCTATCGCGAAGAATACTACCTGTCGCGAACCGAGCCCGGCGCCGATCCGAGCGATCCCTCCTCGAACGAAAAATGGAGCCAATGGCGCGAGCGCATGGACCAGGTCTATGGCAAGGCCGAGGTCATCATCGGCAAGCAACGTCACGGTCCGATTGGCCGCGTAGAACTGGCGTTTGACTCGAACATCACCCGCTTCGGAGATCTCTCCCGCGACCAGCAAGGCTATGGAAGCGATTTCGACGAATAGCGACTAAAGCTGGCCCAGCCAGTCCAACAGCAGGCGATTCACCTCTTCAGGCCGTTCCTGCTGAGTCCAGTGCCCGCACCCCTCAAGCAGTTCAGCGCCGCGCAGATCGCCAAGGCTCTTTTTCATCGCTGCGACCATGTCGCCGGGGTACATCTTCAGAACCAGGTCCTTGGTGCCCCCGATGTAGAGAGAAGGTTGAGCGATCACAGCGGAAGAAGGGTGCCTCTTCAGGTAAGCATGATCGCGATGCCAGTTGCGGTACCGGTTCAGCGGGCCACGAAACCCGGATTGACGGAACTGGGCATCATAATAGGCAACGTCTTCATCACTGAGCCAAGGCAGCGGCATGTCCGGCTCCGGCAGTCGGTGAAGCAGCGTGTCACCATGCTTCTTGTCGACCGGCCAGGTCCCCTCGGGCGCGTCACCTGAAATCGCGTAATAGAACTTTCGGATCGTTTCGGCGGGATCGGCTTCTAGCTCTGCCTCAGGTGGACCTTCATCCTGAAAATAGACCTGATAGAAAAACAGGCCACGCTCTGTGAAGAAGGTGCGGGCCGCATCGATGAAAACCACATCGCCCGGCGGCACATAGGGCACCGACAGCCCGGCGACTGCCCGGAACCGGTCGGCATGGAGCCGCGCCGTATTCCAAGCGATCGGTGCGCCCCAATCGTGCCCGACCACAACCGCCGGCGCAGCCGGAGACAAGGCCTCGGCAAGCTCGGCAATATCTGCGGTCAGGCTTTCCATATCGTAAGCTTCGACCGCGTGAGGCCGATCGGACCCACCATAACCGCGCACATCCGGCGCGGCCACGCTGTAACCTGCCTCGGACAATGCCTTGATCTGGTGTCGCCAAGAATACCAGCTCTCAGGAAACCCATGCACGAGGACGACCAACGGCCCTTCCCCCGCCAGCGCTACGCGCAAGCGGAGTCCGTTCGTTTCGATCATCCTCAATTCAGGGGTCATTGCCGGATCAGTCCTTGCCGCCAATCCATTTGAACTCGGGCTCGTCCCACCACGGATAAAAGTTTGGCATGCCATCCGAGACCTTAACCGGATAGACCGGCTTGCGCTTCTCAAGGAAGCTCATCACGCCTTCCTTGGCGTCTTGCGTTTTGCCGCGGGAGTAGATCGCCGCAGAATCCACGATGTGCGCCTCCATCGGATGGCTTGCGCCCAGCATGCGCCACATCATCTGGCGAGTCAGGCTGGTTGATACTGCGGCCGTATTGTCAGCGATCTCTCTCGCCATGGCGCGCGCCACATCCATCAGTTCAGATTGCGGATGGACTGACCGCACGAGCCCGCCATCCTTTGCTTCTTGTGCCGGGAAAACGCGGCCGGAATAGCACCATTCCAATGCCTGCGAGATGCCGACCAGACGCGGCAGGAACCAGCTGGAGGCCGCTTCCGGATTGATACCCCGCCGATTAAACACAAATCCAAATCGCGCATTGTCTGATGCGATGCGAATATCCATTGGCAGCTGCATCGTCACGCCAATACCCACGGCTGCGCCATTGATCGCGCCGATCACAGGCTTCAAGCTGTCGAAGATACGCAGTGTCACACGGCCACCACCATCGCGCTGGATGTCCACATCGTCGGTCCGGCCAACTTCGCCACCTTCGGCACGCTTGTCATAGTCGAACGTTTTGGCACCTTCGGACAGATCTGCCCCGGCGCAGAACGCCCGATCACCTGAGCCGGTCACGATGACGACACGCACATTGTCGTCGGCATCCGTAATATCAAACGCCTCAATCATTTCGTACATCATCTTGCCGGTGAAGGCATTCATCTTGGCTGGGCGATTCAGCGTCAGGGTCGCGATACCTTCTTCGATATCGAGGATGATCTGTTCAAATTCTTTTGGCTGCGCCACGGCTGGCCTCCCTTGTGATGATTTTCCGGGCCCAAGCTGCCTGTGCCTCAGCATTCGTCAAGACTTACCCAGCGGCATTCAGCCCAACGCTTGACCTTGCCGCAGGCGCGGCTCGATAAACCCAGTCCTCACATTCAAAGGATCTTCACGATGAAACTGACAGCCCTGCTAACCGGTGCATCCATCGCGCTGCTTTCGCTGCCTGCCGAAGCTGAGACCCTTTATCTCACGGCTGGCAAGTTTGTAGATCCAGTGACCGCGGAAACTGTGAACCGGCCAGTCTTCGTGATTGAAGATGGGGTCATCACGGCGCGAGGGACGGCGAACAAGCTACGCAAACCGTCAGGTTCCACATCTATTGATCTGAAGAATGCGACATTGGTGCCCGGCTTCATCGACATGCACACCCACCTAACCTCGGATCCCGAAGATCCGGCCTATTTCTCGCTGAGCTTTTCAGATGAGCGCCAAGCTATTACGGGCGTCAAGAATGCTCGCAAGACCTTGCTCGCAGGGTTCACCACCGTGCGGAATGTCGGCGCTTCCAGCTACAGCGACGTTGCGCTTCGGGACGCAATCAATGAAGGCGATGTCCCCGGCCCACGCATGTACGTCTCCGGGCCTCCGGTTGGCATTTTGGGCGGACATTGCTCGGACACCAATCTCTTGCCATCCGAGTATGATCTCACAGGCGAGAATGTTGCCACAGGCCCTTGGGAAATGCGGGAAAAAGTTCGCCGGAACATCAAATACGGCGTCGACCTGATCAAGACCTGCTCCACGGGCGGCGTGTTTTCGAAAGGCACCAGTCTTGGCGCGGCACAGGGCACGCTGGAAGAGCTGACGGCCATCGCCGAAGAGGCTCATGCGCGCGGCATGAAGGTCGCCTCCCATGCACATGGCACGATCGGTATCAAGAACGCGATCCTCGCGGGCATCGACACTATCGAACATGCCAGCATCCTTGACGAAGACACAATCCGCCTCGCCAAGGAAAACGGCACCTATCTGTCGATGGACATCTACAACACTGAATACACGCTGGCTGAAGGCGAGAAGAACGGCGTGCTGGAAGAATCTCTCGCGAAAGAACGGGCGATCTCTAAAATTCAGAGAGACAGCTTCACTGCGGCGGTCAAGGCCGGGGTCAAGGTCGTGTTCGGCTCAGATTCGGGCGTCTATCCGCACGGGGACAACGGCAATCAGTTCTCCCGCATGGTCAATCTCGGCATGACGCCGATGCAGGCCATCCAGGCTGCGACCAGCCTGTCGGCTGAAGCACTGGGAAAAACAGGAGAACTCGGATGCGGCGACGTCGGTTGTCGTGCTGACTTTATCGCCGTGGACTCCGATCCGCTTGCGGATATCTCCGCATTAGAGGACGTGGATTTCGTCATGAAGGACGGCACGGTCTACAAACGCGACGGCAAACCGCAGGTTAGCATCTACTGATCCAACCCCGTTTGTGAAAGCGACTGACTCGTCTAGAAGCATGCGAGGTCACAAACTCGTCACGAGAGCGCCATCCAAGGCGCAGCCCAACTGATACTTTGTAGGACGGTACCCCCACAAGATGGAATTCAATCCCCTGCCCGCCGTAACGACCTTCGCCGCGCCAATATTCATTTTATCGGTCGCGCTGGAATGGTGGGCGGTAAAGTCCGGACGTGCTGCAGGGAGATATGACACCAAGGATGCACTCGCTTCCCTCACAATGGGGCTGGGCAATGTCGTCATCAATACACTCACTGGGACACTCGCCGTCTGGATGATGCTGATCGCCTGGCCATTCCGTATTTTCACGCTCCCGTTCACGGTCGTGTCAGCCGTTATCGGCTTCGTCCTTTATGACTTCATCTATTACTGGAAGCACCGCTTCGCACATCGTGCCCGATGGTGGTGGATGGAGCATGTGACGCACCATTCCTCGACGCACTACAATTTGACCACCGCACTACGCCAGCCCTGGTTTGGCCCACTGACCGGACTTATCTGGATCGGCCTCCCCATGGTCGTCATCGGCTTTCATCCCTATGTCATATTCTTCGTGGGTGGCCTGAACCTGCTTTACCAGTTCTGGATTCATACTGAAGCGATCAACCGGATGCCACGCTGGTTTGAAGCAGTGTTCAATACGCCCAGTCACCACCGGGTTCACCACGCGACCAATGCCAGGTATCTCGACACAAATTTTGCCGGAGTGTTCATCATCTGGGACAAGATGTTCGGAACCTTCGTACCGGAGTTGGAAAACGAAAAGCCGATTTACGGTGTTGTGAAGCCTCTGAACAATTATAACCCTTTCGTCATAGCATTTCACGAATTCTTCGCGATCCTGAAGGATTGCGCATCCGACGGATTTCGCCCTCATCGCTGGGTCGGACGCCTGGTCAGCGAGCCCGGCTGGTGCCCGGAAGGCAATCACAATCGCTCGACTGAACTCAAACAGGCCTATCTGCTGGAAAATCCCGAGAAACGCGGAACACCAGGCTTTCCCGAATAAACCCGGCTGACGCGACGTTGCCCGTGGACGAATGCGAATGTCCCGCTAGAAACGCCTCCAGACCGTCGAGCGCGCTCACCAGAAGCGCCGCCGATATCAGGAGGAAAACATGCATCCCTGCCACCACGCGAAGACCCATCCTGACAAGGCCGCCTATATCATGGCTGCCTCCGGAGAAACCGTAACCTTCAAACAACTGGATGAGCGGTCGAACCAGATAGCGCACGCATTTCGCGACGCCGGCCTGAAACCCGGTGATACGATTGCGCTTTTCGCAGAGAATTCGGCACGCTATTTCGAGATTTGCTGGGCCGCTCAACGCTCAGGCCTGTATTTTGTGTGCGTGTCTTCACGCCTGACGGCGCCCGAAGTTAAATACATTATCGAGGATTCCGGCAGCTCCCTCCTGATCGCCAGCGCCGGAAAAGGCGACGTTGCAAAACAAGCGAAACAACTGGTCGCCATTGATCAGTTCTGGTCCATTGATGGTGACATCGAAGGCTTCCAGCGGTTGGAGACGCATCAATCGGCCTTTCCAGTGACGCCCATCGCGGACGAGATGGCCGGTACGGACATGCTGTATTCCTCCGGGACAACGGGAAGACCGAAAGGCATTCGTCCGCCACTCGAGCGGGATATGCCTATCGATGCTGACAATGTCCTGCTTCAGATTACACGAGGAATGGCAGCTGCAGGACCAGACAGCGTCTATCTTTCGCCAGCTCCGCTCTATCATGCTGCCCCGCTCCGCTGGTGCATGACGTTCACACGCCTTGGCGCCACGCTGGTGGTGATGGAAAAGTTCGATCCAGAAGCCTTTCTCGATTGCGTGCAGGCTCACAAGACGACCCATGTTCAGATGGTCCCAACCATGTTCGTGAAGCTTCTGAAACTTCCGGAGGACGTCCGAAAATCCTATGACGTCGCAAGCCTGCAATTCGTGATTCACGCAGCCGCGCCGTGTCCAATCCCTGTAAAAGAGCAGATGATCGAATGGTGGGGACCGATCATCGACGAGTACTATGCAGGTTCGGAAGGCAACGGCATGACATGGGCCAAAAGCGCCGAATGGCTCGAGCACAAAGGTACAGTCGGGCGCGCGATTTTCGGCGAACTTCATGTGTGCGATGAAAACGGGGATGAAGTGCCGGTTGGCAGTGAAGGCCAGATTTACTTCGGCGGCACCACCCCACCAAATTATCATAATGATCCTGAGAAAAATGCCTCGGCACTTAATCCCAAACACCCTGACTGGTCGTCTCTCGGCGATGTTGGCAAAGTCGACGAAGATGGTTTCCTGTACCTGACCGACCGCAAGGCCTTCATGATCATATCGGGCGGCGTGAACATCTATCCGCAAGAAGCGGAGAATGTCCTGATCACTCACCCCAAGGTCGCCGACGTGGCAGTCATAGGGGTGCCCGACGAAGAATTCGGAGAATCTGTAAAGGCCATCGTCCAGCCAATGCCGGGGATAGTCCCATCTGATGAGCTTGCCGCGGAACTGCTTGAATTCTGCCGAGGCGAGCTATCAAAGATCAAATGCCCGAAAAGTCTGGATTTCGACCTCGAGCTGCCCCGGCATCCGACCGGAAAACTGTATAAGCGACTGATCCGTGACCGTTATTGGGGCAAGAAAGAAAGTCGCATCGTTTAGGCTGAGCAGAATATGGAGGCGCTTCCCCTCATTTTTCTTTCACGCTAGGGAAGAAATATGAGCGTCATTCCAAACCAGCGCCATTTGTTCGATATCCCGGACGATGTTGCCTATTTCAACACAGCAACGATGGGACCGATGACGACAGCCTCGGTCGAAGCCGGTAAAGCCGGACTGGCCCGTAAGCTGCGGCCTTGGTCTATTCAGGACACAGACTTCTTTGCGGATACTGCGCGCCTCCGTCCCCTACTGGCCCAATTAATCCATGCTGACACCGACGGCATCGCCTTTGTCCCATCTGTGAGTTACGCGCTAGCCACGGCTGCCGCCAACATAAGCTTGGCAGAAGGTCAGGAAATTCTTGTCCTGGAGGACCAGTTTCCCTCGAATGTTTATGTGTGGCGCGCCTTGGCGGAGTCTACCGGCGCCCAGCTGAAAACCATCACCCGCACGGGCAGTTCGACTCTGTCCGACTGTCTTCTCAACGAAATCGGGCCCAATACCGGACTTGTGGCTTGCGCTCATATTCGCTGGACCGACGGTGCATTGGTCGATGTCGCGGCGGTCGGCAAAAAATGCCGGGATTATGGGGCCGCCTTCGTGCTGGACCTGACCCAAAGCTGCGGTGCACTGGATTTCAATACGCAAAATGTTCAACCCGACTTCGTGGCAGTCGCCGGTTACAAATGGCTGCTCGGTCCCTATGCGACCGGCTTCCTATATGCGGCCCCAAAACATAGATCGGGCCGTCCATTGGAGCAGAATTGGATCACCCGGAAAGGCGCCTCCAATTTCGCGAGGTTGATTGACTATTCTGACGAATTCGGAGCCGGGGCCGAACGGTTTGACATGGGGGAGCGTTCGAATTTCGCACTACTTCCAGCCTTCGAAAGCGCCGTTCGCACAATTCTGGATTGGGGCGTCGAAAACGTGGAGCGCACGCTTCGCACCCGCAATGCCGACCTGTCGCAAAGGCTCAATTCAGTTGGAGTGTTGTGCCCTCCAGAGGCCGAGCGCGGCCCCCACTATCTCTGCCCCTTACTGCCGGACTCTGCGCCCGAAGACCTGACGGCACGCCTGAAGGCCGAAGGAATTTTTGTGTCTCGCCGAGGCGACCGGTTGCGCATCACTCAGCACCTCTTCACGAATGACAAAGACACCAACCGGCTCGTGGAACGCCTCGCCTATTTCCTCCGATCCTGAGCAGCTCAGCCGGTACCTGCTCTGCTACAATCTGCACTTGCCGCTCGGTCAAGCTTGCCGAGACGTCAATCGCACGCCAAAACAGGGAAAATTTCTAATTGGAGGAAAACATGGCGGACCCACGCACAGTTGCATATGACGATCTCGAATCCCTGGCTGGCCAGGAAGTCGGCGTGTCCGATTGGCACACAATTGATCAGGATCGCGTCAATATGTTTGCCGAAGCCACGGGCGATCATCAGTGGATCCATGTGGATGTCGAACGCGCCACGAAGGAACTCGGCAGCCCCATTGCGCACGGCTTCCTGACCCTATCGCTGCTGCCAATGCTGGGCTCTGAAGTCCTGCGCGTCTCCGGCACGACACGCGGCATCAATTACGGCTCCGACAAGGTCCGGTTCACGAATATGGTGCCGGTCGGCTCCAAGGTGCGCCTGCGCCAGAAATGCCTGTCGGTTGAGCCGAAGGCTGGCGGCAAGCAGATGAAGATGGAAGCCACGGTGGAAATCGAAGGCCAGGAGCGCCCCGCGCTGGTCGCAGAATCCATTACGGTTCTGTACGGCTAGTTTCAATGCCCATTCCCAAACCATTCAAGGGATCGCTCTCCGGCGATCCCTTTTTCTTTGCCGCTTTCCCTCCAGATTGCATCACCTATCATGGTGTGATGCTCCGAACCGCCTATATGATACGCGAACACTCTCATGGAGCTCATGATGACAAAAACCAGGATTCAGCGGTCCGACCGCGAATGGCGCGAGATACTGACTGAAGAGGAATATCGCGTCGGTATCAAAGAGGGTACCGAGCGTGCCTTCACGCCCGGCAATCACAATGACGAACACCGCGAGGGACTCTTTCACTGCAAGGGGTGCGATACGCCGCTCTGGTCGTCTGAGCACAAATTCGAGTCTGGAACGGGATGGCCGAGTTTCTGGCAGCCAGCAAGCGAAGGCGTGGTTGCGACCAAGACCGACTTCAAGATGATCTTGCCGCGCACTGAATGCCATTGTGCAATCTGCGGCATGCATCAGGGACACGTTTTCAAGGATGGGCCGCCGCCCACCGGAGAACGTTGGTGCATCAACGGCGTCGTTCTTGAGTTCAAACCGACCAAACAGGCCTAGACACGATCAGAAGCAGCTGTTCCTATCGAGGCTTGCTCACAGCTTCGGAGTCTTTGATATGCGCCTCCTTCCCCTTTTCATGATCAGCGCTGCCGCGATGGCGCTTACGACCGGATGCACCATGACTGAAACACCTTCCCCCGATCTGACCCAGGCCGACACCTCATCGCCGAATGCGCAAGCGGCGGCGCCCCTCACATCGCCAGTTGCCCCGCGTATTGATCATGAAATCACGCAGGTTGGGCGGACCCGCAACGATCCCTATCACTGGATGAAGGATGAGAACTGGCAAGAGGTCATGCGCGACCCAAGCGTCTTGCGCCAGGATATCCGCGACTATCTCGAAGCGGAAAACGCTTTCACAAAGGCAGCTCTTGAGACTCCAACCACTGCCCTGCGCGATGAACTTTTCAAGGAGATGCGAGGACGCATCAAGGAAGACGACAGCTCGGTTCCCGAGATTGACGGTCCTTACGCATACTACACCCGCTACCGTGAGGGTGGCGAGTATCCGATTATAGCCAGAAAACCTGCCGAAAAGGCCTTTGACCCCGATGCTGAAGAAACCATCCTTTTGGACGGGGACGCACTTGGAAAGGAAGAGGACTATTTCTCATTCGGCGGTATTGATACCTCACCGGACCACAGTCTGATCGCTTATGCGACGGATACGCAAGGCAGTGAGTTTTATACAATTCGTCTAAAGAATATCGAAACTGGCGAAGATCAAGGCGTTGGCATTGAAAACGCCTATGGACCGTTTGAGTGGAGCGCCGATGGCAAGCGGATTTACTGGATCCATCGCGACGAAAACGCGAGACCGGATTCAGTTTGGCAGAGAGATCTCGAAACTGGCGAAGACACTCTGGTCTACAAGGAAAGCGATCCGGGAGTCTTTCTCAGCATCAACAAGAGTGCGAGCGAAGAAGTTATTTTCATTGGAGCGTCCAGTCACACGACATCGGAGGTTTACTGGTTTCCCGCCGACGAGGCAGATCCGGCGCCCCGAATTATCGCGCCGCGCCAAACCGACAATGAGTATAATGTCGTCCACTGGGACGATCAGTTCTACATCTATACCAATCTCGACGGCGCCGTGGACTTCAAATTGATGCGTGCCCCGATGGAGTCGACCAGTCGCGATGCATGGCAAGAAGTAGTTCCGCACCGTCCGGGCACCTTGATCTTGGGAATACAACCCCAAAAGGACTTTCTCGCCATCATGGAGCGCGAGAACAGCCTGCCACAGATCGTTATTCGGGCGCGTGAGGACGGCTCCAGCCACAGGATCAATTTCGAGGAAGCGGCATATTCGCTGGGCCTCGATAGCGGATATGATTTTGCGACGCCAATCCTGCGATTTGAATATTCGTCTCCAACGACTCCGGACCAGGTATTCGACTATGATCTGAACACACACGAACGCACGCTTCGCAAGACGCAGGAAGTGCCATCGGGCCACAAACCAGAAGATTATATTGCCGAGCGATTGATGGCGCCGTCATGGGACGGAGTGGAGGTGCCGATCACGCTACTGCGCCACAAATCAACTCCCGTTGATGGCTCGGCGCCCATGTTGCTGTATGGATATGGATCATACGGAATCACCTACCCAGCTGATTTCCGCACCAGCCGACTCAGCCTTGTCGACCGCGGCGTGATCTATGCGATTGTGCATCCTCGCGGCAGCATGTCCAAGGGGTATCAATGGTATCTCGACGGCAAGCTCGAAAAGAAATCAAACACGTTCAAGGATTTCATCGCGGCCGGACATTATCTCGTCGATCAAAACTACACGTCTGAAGGCAACATCGTTGCCTATGGCGGATCTGCCGGAGGACTTCTCATGGGCGCGGTCGCAAACATGGACCCGGAACTGTTTGGCGGCATTATCGCAGCCGTACCATTTGTCGATGTTGTGAATACCATGTCTGACGAAAGCCTGCCGCTGACGCCGCCGGAATGGCCGGAATGGGGCAACCCACTTACGTCCGCCGAAGATTACGACACGATCATGGCCTATAGCCCATATGACAATGTAGCCGACAAGCCATATCCGCCCATGCTCATCACTGGCGGCCTGTCGGACCCGCGTGTCACCTATTGGGAGCCCACAAAATGGGCTGCACGCCTGCGCCACGATGCGCCCGATGCTGGCCCTTACTTTCTGCGCATCGAGATGGAAGGCGGCCATGGCGGTGCATCCGGTCGCTTCGAAGGCCTGAAGGATATCGCGCTCGATTATGCCTTCGCTCTTGCGGCCATGGGCAAAGTTGATGGTGTGGATTTTAAAGAAGAATAGTCCGGCCCGGATGCCGCCACTTCACGCCCAATTCAATCTCCGGATTGGATTGGGCGGTGAATGGTCGGAGCGATAGGATTCGAACCTACGACCCCTCGCCCCCCAGGCGAGTGCGCTACCGGGCTGCGCCACGCTCCGACACCGGCGGCTTGTACCCAAGCCGCCAATATTCCGCAATGTCTTATGTGGGTTCAGGCTGCGCGAGTCTGGCGAACCGCGTCGAGCCGGGCTTTCAGATCTTTCAGTTCGACCAATGTATCCTGAAGGCGTTCTCTGGGATCGCCTGATACTTCAGCTGCCACATCAGCCCGGAACGCGTCTGCCACGCTTTTCTGAAGCTCGCGCGCCGGGCTCGTGCCGAGCGTTGCTGCTCCGGAGAGGACCGCTGGGACACCCTGCTCGGCAAGCAATGCCTTGGCACCTTTGAGCGTCATTCCTTTTTCGTGCACGAGAGTCTGGATGGCCCGAAGCGCATCCAGGTCCTGCGGACGGAACATGCGGCGACCATCGGCGCGCTTGATCGGACGGACATCCTTGGTGAATTTGGTTTCCCAATATCGGATCACATGTGTCTCGAGCCCAAGCTCGCCTGCAGCCTCGCCAATCGAACGGAATGCCTGAGCTGATTTGGTGACGCGGGCTCGGTTTGCCGACATGAGGGATCCTTCCTGACTATTTGTGGTCCACCAATGATTTCAACATTGGTGAAGGGCGGAAGGTGACGACGCGGCGCGCGGCGATGACAGCTTCCTGCCCGGTTTTCGGGTTGCGGCCTTCCCGTGGCGCTTTTGATCGCACCACAAAATTACCGAAGCGAGAGAGCTTGACCTCATCCTGAGTTTCCAGAGCCGACCCGATCAATTCCAGCGTTCTGTCCAACAAGTCCGAAGACTCTTGGCGAGTCACACCGACTTCGCGGACGATGGCATCCGTGACTTCTGCCCTGGTGACGGTCTGATTGCTCATGGGATTCTCCCGCTCTGGTTAATGGTTAAACGCGTTTCGTTAACGGATCCCTAGCGAAACCGTTGCGTCAGTTCTTTGATAATGCTGATTTTTGAGGATCAGGCTAGAGGCGGAAAAGGCTCGCACCCCAGGAAAATCCACCGCCCATTGCTTCCGAAAGAATCAAGTCGCCCGGTTTAGCGCGGCCCGTTCGAACGGCATGATCCAGCGCGAGCGGAATGGACGCTGCAGATGTGTTGGCGTGCTGGTCGACCGTGATGATGACCTTTTCGTCATCAATCTTCATCCGTTTCGCCACGGCGTCGAGAATGCGCTTATTGGCTTGATGAGGAACAAACCAGTCAATCTGCTCAGAGCTCAGACCAGTTTCATCCAGCACGGCCTGGATCGCCGAGGAGATGTTGGCGACAGCATGGCGGAATACCCTGTTTCCTTCCATACGCACGTGACCGATCGTTCCCGTCGAGCTTACACCACCATCTACATAGAGCAGATCGGATTTCGTACCATCGGTCCGTATATGATGTGTGATTATCCCGGCATCATCAGCGCCAGTCCACTCCTCAGCTTGCAGCACGACCGCACCGCCGCCGTCGCCGAAAAGAACGCAAGTTCCCCGATCTGACCAATCCAGAATCCGCGTGAAGGTTTCGGCTCCAATCACGAGCGCGGAATTGAACAGGCCCTGCTTAAGCATGGAATCGGCGGTCGCGAGCGCGAACAGGAAACCTGAGCAGACCGCCTGAACGTCAAAAGCTGCGCCATGATCCATGCCGAGCTTGGCCTGAACAGCGGTGGCAGTCGCGGGGAATGTCTGATCGGGCGTGGTGGTGGCCAACACGATCAGGTCTATATCGCTCGCTTGAAGGCCTGCAGCCTCTAGCGCACGTTTCGCCGCTGCGGCCGCGATGTCGGACGTGACTTCGCCGTCAGCCGCAATATGTCGACGTCGAATTCCGGTGCGCTCCACGATCCAGTCGTCGGTCGTCTCGACCATTTTCGACAGGTCCTCATTTGTCAGGACCTTCTCTGGCAGATAGCTGCCGGTTCCACGGATAAAACTGCGCCGCGCCATGTCTTGCCTATCAATAGGACGGCCTATTCGGCCGCCATACCTTTCGTTCTGATTTTCTCGAGATTGGCCGCAACCTCATCCCTGAAGTGACTTGCCGCGAGATCTGCTGCCAACTCGCAAGCCCTGGCAAAGCCTCGACTGTCTGTGCCGCCATGACTTTTGACTGATACGCCGCCCAAGCCCAATAGCACACCGCCATTTACATTGCTTGGGTTCATCTGCTCTCGCAGACCTTTCAAACCACCCATGGCGAGCAATGCGCCGACCTTGGACAGGACGCTGCTTGTCAGCGCTTCACGCACGCGTGTTCCCAACATTCGGGCAACGCCTTCACCAGCCTTGAGCGCGACATTTCCGGTAAAACCATCAGTCACGATGACGTCGACGGTACCCGATGAAATGTCATCGCCTTCGATAAAGCCATGATAGGCAAGGTCGAGCCCGGAATTGCGCAACCATTCGTGCGCCTCACGGATCTCGTCATGCCCCTTCATCTCCTCGGAGCCGATATTGAGGATACCTATGGTCGGCTTCTCGATGCCAAGAATGGCGCGTGCATAAGCTTCGCCCATAATCGCGAAGGTAACGAGTTGTGCCGCGTCTGCTTCAAGGTTCGCGCCGACATCCAACACGACGCTCCGCCCCCGAAGAGTCGGCCACGCCGCGGTCATTGCCGGACGGTGCACGCCATCCATCTTGCGCAGGACCAGCATGGAGATCGCCATCAAGGCACCCGTATTGCCCGCCGAAACTGCAGCGCTCGCGTGGCCATCTTTAACGTCATGAATAGCATTCCACATCGAGGATCCCTTGCCGCGCCGAAGGGCCTGGCTGGGTTTCATGTCGCTGGTCACATGAAGATCGGTGTGAACGATTTCGATACGCTCCGACGGTTTGGACAGGAGCGGCTTCAGCTGAGCTTCGTCACCATGCAGACGCACGGAGGCATCCGGACGCGCCGCAAGAAAGAGCTCTGCGCCCGCGACCGTCACATCGGGGGCCTGGTCGCCCCCCATTGCGTCAATTGCCAGTATTAGGCCTTGGGCCATTGGGCTTCCGTGCTCCACCAGTTCGTTCGGGATACTTTTCGGTGTTTACGGCGCGCCTCTGTCATTGGCAACGCCGGGGATGTGAACGATGGCTAATCTTGACCCGGCAGCTGCCAGGACAATTTGCCGGCGAGCACATCGTCGTCCGCTGCAGCGGCAAAGCACGTCGCGTTGTGTAACAAAAAGGCCGCAAGCAGGGGTTCCCGGCCCGGTTCGCTTATCCCGTTTCGTTTGGCACATTCAGACACGGTTTGATGGATCTCTGAATGAGGAACGCTCAAGGCCTCCATCAAGGCCTTGCCGAGACCATAGTGCAGCTCCGCCAGTTTTCGAACTTTGCGAGCAATAGACGAATCACCGACCCCCAATTCGCGGAACGCTGCGTCAAATCCATCCAGCGCCAGACGATTCACATGTTCGGCGATCTTTCGTGCGCGGGCCGAGTCGATGTGCTTCAAACGCCGTATGACCAATGTGGCGTTTGCCGTAATCATCGCAGCACGGCCCTCGAATGTGTCCCGCGCCGCCCCTTGCTCGTACAAGACCGGCTGCAGCGCGGCGGCGGCGAGGTCTGTGTACAGCATGTGGGCTGAGGCCTGGACCGTGCCCCCCCACCCACTCCAGAGATTGCGAAACCCGACCACACCTGCACTCCTTCGCTTGCCAAGACCTGCCACCAACAGCTAGGTCTTTCAGAACGATTTAACAGGAGTAGTCCTATGTCGCGATGTGCGATACTGGCACTGTCACTACTGGCTCTGCCCCTTACAGCTTGCTTGACGCCATCGCGCGATTATCACGGCTATGTGGCGGACGAAGCTCAGCCGCGCGAAATGAAGCCAGGCGAAGATACTCGCTCCAGCGTGTTGGCCCAACTTGGGTCGCCCTCCACCACCAGCATCTTTGACGAGAACACCTGGATCTACATGTCCGAACTTCAGGAGCGCATTGCGTATCTGAACCCGAAGGTGAAAACTCGCAGCGTTGTCGCCATACGCTTTGGTGAAGACGACAAAGTAGAAGAAGTCGTCGAATATGATCAGGATGCTGGCCAGATCGTGAATTATGCGTCGCGTGAAACGCCAACTCGCGGCCGAGAGCTTGGCTTCTGGGAGCAGATCTTCGGTACGATCGGCGCAGTTCAGCTGCCACGCACCAATGAAGCCACGCCGGACAATCCGACCGGTCGTCGTTAGGGTACTGGCCTCTTGGCTCCATAGCAAAAGATGCAGCCCATATAGGGACCGCTCTATCTCGCGTGGAGTGAATTATAGAAAAGTAACTCGCTTCTTGGCGGATTTCGGGGTAGTCTTGGCTTATTCCGTCACGATTTGGCGAAAGGCGCCGCGATAGACGTTCCAGCCTCAGACGGAAAAGGTGTGTAGTTGTGTGGAATTTCGGTTCCGAACGAACAACCTTGAAGCAGGAGGATGGTGATGGTCTGGAGACTACCTCTCTTAAACAGGACCTTGAAGTCGCTGCAAAAATCGAGTGAGCAGTCATCAACACAAATGTTGGCGACGGACGATATCCAAAAGCGCTATGAAGCGGTCAAGTGCTTGGCCAAGCAGCGTTTGGATCGTGCAGACAGGCTGATTTTCGAGGAAGATATCCCTCAACAATTTGGCTGAGGCCAAGCGTCTTCAGTCCTTGCGCTTAGTCTGTTTTGATTCCTGAGCACGCAGCTCATCCAAAAGATCCAACATGGATTGTGGGCACGGCTCCGCGAGAACTTCCGCATAGGCTTCGCGCAATGCCGCTCCAAGTTTGGCGGCACGCTTGATGCGTGCGACATCGTGTTCACTTAGATGCTTAGCGACCGCTTTCACGCTGCCCCTCCCAGTGCGCTCCCCAGATTCCGATCATCCATTCTGACCATAATCACGCCAAAAAAATATATGGTGGAAGCTTTAATATGCTCTTACCATTCTCCCTTTAGGCGAAAAATACTCTCGAGCTTTGCCTGTGTATCGCCCATGCATTGTTGTCACCACATCTGTCCTTGCTTGGCGAAAAAGCTGTTTCACTCGTTTAGCCGTCGCCAGAGGCGCATGCCGCTACGGAGAGACTGGACAAGCTTGGCAAGGCCCGAAACTATAGCCAGATGATACATGGACCAACCTCCCAAACCTATATTTCGCAACGCCTTCGTCTTCACTATGTGGATTGGGGCAATGAAACCGCTCCACCTTTGATTCTCTTGCATGGCGGACGAGACCACTGCCGTAGCTGGGACTGGGTTGCCCAGGAACTTCGCAAGGATTGGCATGTCATCGCCCCCGACTTGCGAGGGCATGGTGATAGCGCTTGGTCGGCCGATGGCGAGTATTCTGCGCGGGCCTGCCTGTACGATTTTGCTCAACTCATCCATCAGAAAAAACTCGCACCGGTTACGATTGTTGCCCACTCCTACGGCGGCAACATCGCGTTGCGGTATTCCGGGATCTATCCAGACAATGTACGCAAATTGGTGGCCATTGAGGGTCTGGGCCCCTCCCCCAAAATGCTGAAAGAGCGGTTTGGACGCCCGATCGGCGAGCGCATGCGCGAGTGGATCGATTCCAAGCGCGGCATGGCCGGGCGGACGCCGAAAAAGTATGGCAGCCTCGAAGAAGCATACACGCGCATGAAGGATGAAAACAGCTATCTCAATGACGAGCAGGCGCGACACCTGACCCTGCACGGGATCAGCCAGAATGAAGATGGCACATGGTCGTGGAAATTCGACAACTATTTTCGCACGTTCCCGCCCTACGACATGGCGCAGGAAGATGTGGAGCAGTTGTGGGGAGAGATCACTTGTCCGACCTTGCTGCTCTATGGAGAAAAAAGCTGGGCTTCGAACCCCGCAGAGGATGGCCGGATCGAGAAGTTCAACACGGCGACTGTCAAACTCTACAAGGATGCCGGTCATTGGTTGCACCATGACAAGTTCGAACAATTCATGGGCGACTTGAAGGCGTTTCTCTGATCGACTGCCCCGAGGACAGTGCTGGCGCGCAGGCGCAACTGCACTAAGCTCTCCAAAAATACTGGAGGGATAGCCATGAACGATCCACTACTGAATTTCGAAGGCAAGGTGGCCCTGATTACCGGCGGCAGTCGCGGACTGGGATACCAGATGGCAAAAGCGCTTGCTGCACGCGGCGCAGATATCATCATAGCCAGCCGCAAAGTGGATGCCTGTGAAGCGGTGGCTGAAGAGGTTCGGGCAATGGGACAGCGTGCTCTCGCCGTAGGTGCGCATTGCGGGAAATGGGACGAGATCGATAAGCTGATCGAAGCGGCATACGCCGAATTCGGGCACGTCGACATTTTGATAAACAATGCCGGCATGGGGCCGCGTATGCCGAGCCATGAGGTGCCCGAAAGTCTGTATGACAGTGTGCTGAACTTGAACCTGAAAGGACCCTATCGTCTGGCCAGCATCATCGGCCAGAAGATGAAAACGCAGGGCTCTGGCAGCATTCTCAACATCTCTTCGATTGCCTCCCTCCAGCCACTGGCCCAAGTCGTTCCTTACAGCGCGGCCAAGGCTGGTCTCAACGCGATGACGATTGGCATGGCCAAGGAGTATGCGCCGCACGTTCGTGTAAACTGTATCTGCGCAGGCCCTTTCCTGACCGATATTGCGGACGCATGGACCGACGAAGCCCGCCAAACAGCGGATAACGCCCTCCGTCGCCCCGGACGCCCCGAAGAAATCGTATCGGCTGCCCTTTATCTATTGAGCGACGCGGCCAGTTTCTCCACCGGATCCGTGATCTCGGTAGATGGCGGGACCTAGTCGATCCCCAATCCCAACTCGGACAATACGAGCTCCGTATGTTCGCCAATTCTTGGCGCCGGAGCGATTTCTCGCTGCTGCGTGCCTCGAAAAATGACGGGTGGCTGCGTTTCCCAATAATGACCTTCCGTCGGGTGCTCGCGTCGTTGAAAGAAGCCTGTCGCCACAAGATGCGGGTCTGATTGCAGATCCGGGAAATCGTTCACACGGGCCGCCGGAATATCTGCTTTCGCCAACGCGTCAATCCAATACTCCGTCGTCTGCTTGTCAAAATATTCCTGCACGCGCGACATCATGTAGTCCTGATTGAAAAACCGCCCCTTGCGATCGGCGATGCGTTCGTCTTGCAATTCTTCCGGGGCACCCATGACATCGAACAGTTTGATCCAGCGCGCGTCAACATAAGGTGCAATCACGATCCAGCCATTCGACGTCTTGAGCGGCTGGCGTGAAGGGTCGACCTGACGCTGATACAGGAATGGTCCGACCGGTGGATCGAACTCAGCCTCGTAGAAATGCTCCTCCAAGAGGAAGTGGGTCACGCATTCGAACATGGGAACTTCGACATGAACTGCCTCGCCCGTGCGGTCGCGATGGTGAAGTGCCGCAAGCGTTGCATACATTGCATGCATTCCGGAAACCTTGTCGGCGAAGGCGGTGGGAATAAAGCGCGGTCGCTCGTTTCCGTCGACCTTTGGCAAGAGCATGGTTGCGCCGGACAGGCCCTGAATCAGGTCATCATAGGCAGGGCGACCTGCATAGGGACCATCCGATCCGAAGCCCAGGCAATGGACATAGACAATGTCGGGCTTGATTGCACGGACTTCTTCGAAAGTCAGGCCGAGGCGCGTAACCGCATCTGGGCGAATATTGTGGATGAAGACATCGCTCTGCTGGATCAGCTTCCTTATGGCCGCCTTACCGGGTTCAGATTTCAAGTCCCAGACGACGGAGCGCTTACCTCGATTAATCGTCAAATGGCATGGTCCCATGCTACGATTGTTCGCAGGCTTGCCAACATTGCGAAAATCATCCCCTCCCTTTGGCTCTACCTTTACGACATCCGCGCCCATGTCGGCCAAGGTCTGCGTGCAATAAGGACCGAAAATGACTGTGGTCATGTCCGCAATCTTGATGTCCGACAGAAGGTTGGTGCCTGGCATGTTGCGCATCCTCCAAATTTAGTCTTGCTGCGATTGGCGAGCCGCAGATGCTTCCAAGGCAATTAGACGGGGTGTCGTTAGGACAGACAAGCCGGATCAGCGTTGTTTCCACGCATAAATAACCGGTACGAGGATCTGCCGTTTTTCAGATTGCGCTGGCTAGTCGAGAGACTCCGGTTCGGACCCCCAATCGCACACCTGTCAGGCGCCAAAAAAGCCCCCAATACACTCGGGCGCGCTTGAAATCACGTTCCGAAAGTTGGATGCGAATTCGATAGGTGAGCAACCCCGCAATCCGTGACAAGGCTTCATTTCGGTCTTCCAATGGAGCCAAGACATCCCTGACCCGGTCCATCCATTCCGGATGCTCTACCAGTTCATCAAGACCATAACGGCATCCAAGCATGCCGCTCAGGATATGGCCTTCCAATGGATTGAGAGGAGTAACTCGGTCAGCCTTCACGGCGCCGTGGAGTGCCTCTATCGCACTGGGCCAAAGCTTCTTGCGCGCCGCGATTACCGCCTTCTGAAACAGCGCCCGGCGGGCACTGAATGGATCACCCTGGCCACCACTCAGTTCATCTAGCGAAAGTGTGGGCAATATTCGCTCCATTAAGCCAGTGTCCGCGGCACACCAACGGGCATATCGTGTATCGGCGGCATAGCGGATATCGCTCGGGCCGCGTGGGCCCTCATGTTGCCGCTGGAACAGAGTCACCGCGTCGACACGACGGGCTTCATAACGGCGCGCGAGTTCTATCAGCACCGCATAATCCTCCGACACCGTTATATGCTCAGGCAACGGACCGATAGCGTCGTAGCAAGATTTCCTTACGAGCAAGCATGGTTGGCCGGTGATGAAACAATCCTCGAGCACATGTAGAAAGAATGATCGTCCATCTTCTGGCGGATAGGGGAACGTCTTTACATACTCGGTCCGACCGGTGCTCGCGTCCACGGAGAATTTCTGCAACGCACCATACGAGATGTTTGTGTCCGAACACTCCAGAAATGGTGTGATCAGGTTCTCTAGCGCATCCGCTGGTGCGATATCGTCATCATCCATGATCCAGATGAGGTCGCCGCTTGCGCAGGTGAGTCCGACGTTCAGAGCTGAAAGTTTCCCGCCATTCGCCTTCTTCAAATACCTGACTTGCCGCTCATACGCTGCCACCACACGATCCGTGTGGTCGGTAGAACCGTCGTCAACGACAATGATTTCTTCAATGGGCCAAGTCTGCGCCAACAAACTATTGATACTTTCCGCAATCAGATGAGCCCGATTAAAGGTCGGAAGGATTACGGTTACGGATGGCGGGGCAACAGACGTCATGTGGATGCTTGGAACTCAATGGCATGCAAGAGGAAGATAATAGGGACAGCGCAATATTCGAGCCAAAGAAATTGATGTTCTTCCAGATTTCGGTATGAAAATCGCATGGGATGCTATTGTTTTTCCAGTCACTTCCCCATGACTCAACGTATTTGAACTTCGTTTTTCTCGAAAAGAAAGCAAATTCGTACAAATGAACAACGAAATCACGCCCCCACAAATTGCCCGTGTAACGATTGTCGTTTCACCGAGAGAGCGTTTCGAACAGGCTGAGATGTCATTGAGTTCCTGCTTTGACATGACCGATACGCCATTCCAAATGGTCTATATTGACGGTGGTTCGCCGCGAGACATCGCACATGTTCTGAAGACTGAAGTGGAAACGCGGGGACACACTTACATCCGGCGGGACGGGTTCCTGACGCCCAATGACGCTCGCAACACCGCGCTGCCATTAATTAACACCGAGTACATAGCATTCATCGACAATGATGTTGTTTTTCAGCCCGGGTGGCTGGACGCTCTGATCCAATGTGCAGATGAAACCGGCGCAGGACTGGTAACCCCCACTATTCTGGTTGGACCAGCGGCCAGAATGCCGGACCTCAGCATTCATCATGCGGGCGGCATTCTCGATATTGACGAGGGTGAGAATGGCAAAACCATCCACCGTCGTCATGGTTTCGAACACCAACCTTATCTGTCCACCAAGAACGACCTCGTTCGGCAGGAAACAGGTTGCACCGAATTTCATGTTGTCCTGGCCCGCACGGAAATGATCCGGGAAATAGGACCTTTTGATCCGAACCTTGTTGGGTTCACCGATGAAATAGACATGGCGCTGATGGCGCGCAAAAAAGGCTGGAAGATCTTTTACGAACCGGAGTCGGTCGTGGCCTACGCAGTCGGCAAAAAGCTGACTTGGCGAGATCGACCCTATTTTTGCGTTCGCTGGAGTCGTGCGCGCGTTATGCGCGCCGAGAGATATTTCTACGATAAATGGGGGCTGTCGCATGACTTCGAGCGGCAAGAGAATTTTTTGCGCGATCACAAGCGTCACGCTTTCCCGTTCAAAAAACTTCAAAGACTGGCCGGATGGCGAATAACCGTAACGGCAACCGCTTTGGTCTGTGAGGCTGTTTCTGCCTGGGCGTCTCGGCGCCTTATCAAACCGGATCAGTCACCATCTGTGCCTCTACCCCAATTAGCCAATCCAACGCCCGATTCTGTTCCAGGCTGACAACAGACGGTGGCGACCGCGAAACCGCTTTAACTCAGGGGTTAGCGAGAACACGTCTTCTTTCGAGAAGCTGTGAAGCAGGTCTTCTCCCTTCATGTACCGGGCGTAGTTTTCCTCGACCATATCCAGCGTGCGGGAAGTTCGGTCAGGCATTTGCGGTGTGAAATGCGGCGTGATCATTATGTTTGGCGCTGACCAAAGCCGATGCCACGGAGGAAGCGGCTCATAGGGGTCTGTTACGTCCAGTCCCGCGCCTGCCAGGTGTCCGGACTCCAATGCCGAGATCATTGCCCCCTCATCGACAAGCTGTGCACGCGCAACATTGATCAAATAGCTTCCCGGCGCCATCGCAGCAATTTCACGCGCCCCCAGCATTCGATAACTGTGGTCATTGAGCGACGCACACATCACCACGAAATCCGAATCCCGCACAGCATCCAACAAGCTATCCCCGCGCGTAGCGCTATACATTTGCACGCCGGGGACTTTGGCCGGAATATCTTTCCGCCGATATGCCCTGATATTCATTTCAAAGCTCTGGCACTGACGGGCAAGGCACTCTCCTGTCGCCCCATAGCCTATGATGGATATGCTTCGGCCATTTAGCCCGCGTAAGGTATCCTGATCCCGGATGCCCCAGACGCGGCGCCGCTGGGCGCGCGCAAGGGTCGATGCCCTGTACACCAGCGAGAGCATGAAGAAGACAGCGTGTTCGGCGAGCACCGGACCAGACCGGCCCTTCGAAGAAGTCACAACAAGATCGCTGTCACTCAGCCTCTGTGGTGCATAACCATCGAGGCCAGACTGGTCGCAATGCACCCATTTCAGCTTGGGCGCAGCAAGATAGCGATCATCCATCACGCCATCAATCAGGGCGACTTCGCAAGTCTGGAGAGCTGTGTCGATGGCAACCCGATCCTCTCGCTTGACGAAAACCAGTTCAGCAGGCGCAAAGATATCTTCAAGGCGTTCGCGATGTTTCGCGGACCATGGAAGTCGTGCCATGATCTTTGGTTTGGACTCCAGGAGTTTGCGTGTTGTCATGACTAACTTCCAAGGATGGGCAATTGCACCGATGCGAAATTCTGCTGTAAACTGAAAAGAGCAAGAAGTGCGCCGTTTCTCTTCAACTATCGTCTCATTCGCACTCTTCCCTTGGTGAACCCATTGCAATCGATTGTATTTATGTATTGCAATCGATTGTATTTTGATATTATGAAGAGCCAACCGGGACGTGCCGGTCTAGAAGTCGACTGGTGCACACACCAGCAGTGATAGGGAGGAAAAAGTCATGTCGATTGTTCGCAATACACTTTTGCTTAGTGCTGGCGCATTTGCCCTGGCGAATGGCACCGCGTTCACTCAAGAAACTTTGAGTGCAACTGAGGCAGAGGCTCGACAACAAACCATCATCGTGACCGGCATCGTAAAGGCAGGCGGTCAAAACCGACTCGACAGTTCCATATCTGTCAGCAGTCTAAATCAAGACGAACTGATGAAGACTGCCCCGCGCAGCACCGCAGAAATCTTTCGCGCCCTGCCCGGCATTCGTGCCGAAAGTTCCGCCGGCGGCGGTAACTCCAATATAGCGGTCCGAGGAATGCCGCTATCCACAGGTGGGGCAAAGTATGTGAGCCTTCAGGAAGACGGGCTGCCGATACTGTTGTTCGGAGATTTCGACTTCGCGCCTGCCGATGGCTTCTACAAAGTGGACGGTACACTTGACCGCGTTGAGTCGGTTCGGGGCGGTACGGCCTCCACGCTGACCACAAACGGCCCTGGCGGCATCATCAACTTCATTTCCAAAACTGGAAGCACAGAAGGTGGTTCGATCGCACTCAGCACGGGACTCGATCATGATGATTACCGGGCAGAATTCGAGTATGGGGGCGCGCTGACTGACACTGTCTACTTCCATGTTGGAGGCCATTGGCAACAAGGTGGAGACTATCGTGATCTTGGCTTTGATGCGGTCAGTGGCGGTCAAATTCGCGCCAGCCTCACCAAGGAATTCGAGAACGGCTTCATACGCGTGAACTCGAAGTGGCTGGACAAAGCCGACGCGACATACATGCCACAAGCTGCTGGTCTGTCTGGTGATGAAGTCACCGACAGCATCGCTGGCTTCTCAGCGACGAATGACAGCCTGCACAGCCCCTACATTCGGAATGGACGCGATGTTGATGGCAACAATACCGTCAACAATTACGACCTTGCAGATGGCATCCGCACACAAATCAAGTCTCTAGGTGTTGAGGCAAACTTCGATATTGGTGCAGGAATAAATCTGGACGCCAAGGCCCGTTACCAAGACATCTCAGGCTATTTCAACGCTCCTTTCACGCACTTTGTGGGCGATGCCGATACTGTTCTGGCATCCACTTATGGCGGCGCGTCAGGGAGCTTCTTCAACGGTCCCGGCGCGGGCAATCCGGTGACCTCCGCATCGCTGGCGGCCGCAACGGGCAACCCCTACGTTTCGGAAGTTGCCTACTTCAACACCGACCTCGACGATATGAGCAATTTTGCGAGCGAGTTGCGCGCCTCCAAATCTCTGGCCTTTGAAGGCTCTTCATTGGACCTGACGGCCGGGTACTTCTTCATGAATCAGAAATTCGTTCAGGATTGGCACTGGAATCGGTTCCTGACATCAACTGACACCAATGCGGCTTTGATCGACGTGAATGGCTTCACCGACAATGGAATTCTTGGCTACAACCAAGCTTTCGGTTGGACGGGCACCAACCGCAATTATGACCTCGAATATCAGGCCCGCGCACCTTTTGTGGCAGGAAGTTGGGCACTTGATAACGGTCTGACGATTGACGGTTCAGTACGCTTCGACACGATAGAGCAAACCGGGACACGCACCGAAGGCGCTGGCGGCGCATTTGATGTAGATGGCGACGGCATTATTGACGCCCCGGAAATGATGGTATCGCTCAATACTGGCCAAGGTGGCATCGCCAACTTCGAGGTAGACCACACCTCCTTCACTCTCGGCGCGAACTATCTGGTTTCAGATACACTCTCCGTATTCGGACGCTACAGCGACGGTGCAGCCTTCAATGGCGAGCGGCAATTGTTCAATTCGCTAAATGCAGGTGGCGGACTCGTCCCTGGTGGTGAAGAGACATATGTCGATGAGACGGAACAATTCGAAGCAGGTGTGAAATGGCAAGAATCCAGTGACGCCATTCCGGGACAGCTTGACCTCTATGTCACCTATTTCAATGCAGAGACAAAAGAGGATAATTACGAAATCACGACCATGACGGCGCTGGGCAATACCTATGTCTCGCAGGGTATCGAAACTGAATTCAAATATGGTTATGGCGGCCTGGACCTGTCAGGATCGGTAACCTTCACTGATGCCGAAATAGACGATAGCGATACCGCGCCTGCCAATATCGGAAACACGCCGCGCCGTCAGGCAGATTGGATCTGGTCCCTTACACCAACTTACACGATCGACGGCCTGGGGCGCATCGGAGTGAACTTTACCGGCACCACGGACACATATGTCGATGATGACAACGTCTATGTGATGCCCGGCGCAACGATTACAAATTTCTTCGCTGATTGGGACATCACCGAACAGGCTACCTTGTCAGTTGGCGTGAACAACGTGTTCGACGAAGTCCTGTTCACAGAAGCCGAGAACGGCCGAGTGTTCGACACCGATGGCGATGGTGCTGCAGATGTCATCGTTGCCCGCTCGATCAACGGCACCTCCGCGACTGCAACTCTCAGATACCGCTTCTGATTGCCTCCTGCATTGTAGCTGAGAAAGCCAGTCCTTTTCGGAGCCTGCCATTCACACTGGCAGGCTCCCATCTTTTCAGGACGAAGTGCTAGCCACGCCCACAGTTACTTCTGCAAGATCACATAATTTCGAGGTCTCGCTATTCCCTTTGTGACTCAGCTTGATTTATAATGGATAATTAGCCCTGTGTGCGGGACACATCGGTCCTTATATGCCCGTTTAATCGGCAATTCAGGCCGCAGACAACAAGACGTCATGACGAGAGGAATTCAGGCGACATGAGCGAGCACGCAAGCAAGTCGCACCGAAAGATGACTATGGCAGAGCTTGCCAAGTTGGCCGAGGTTGATGTCTCGACGGTTTCGCGCGCTCTGAACGATAGTCCGTTGGTGAAGGAAAAGACCAAGCGTCTGATCCTCGATATCGCGGCCGAGACCGGCTATGCAGTCAATGCCTCCGCGCGAAATCTTAGGCGCCAATCGTCCGAGGCAATCGGAATAGTCATCCCGCTACGACCGGAATCTGGCCAGACTATCTCAGACCCCTTCTATCTGGAAATGGTTGGAGCGGTCAGTCAGGCCGCCTCAAGAAATGGCTATGACCTGATCGTGAGTATTCCACGTGAAGACGAAACGATCGCGGAACGCCGCCTTCTGCAGACGGGTAAAGCCGATGGCCTGATCGTGATCGGCCAGGCAGGAATGTCGCAACGGCTTGAAGAGCTCGGCCCCCTGGGTCGCAAAGTCGTCGTCTGGGGTGGCAACGCTGGTCACCTAAACTACACACTTGTCGGAAGTGACAATGTCGAAGGCGGTCGACTTGCGGGTGACCATCTTCTTTCGATTGCTCGAAAACGTATATTGTTCCTGGGGCCGGGTCGCCTTCCTGAGGTCCAGCTGCGATACAATGGATTTCTCAAGGCACATGACGAACGTGGCGTAGGCTGGGACGATACGTTGACTCTGGACATTGAATTCGGCGCGAAAAATGCGTTCGAGGAAGTTCTTCAATTTTTGGATTCGGGCAAGAAATTTGATGCCATCTTTGCCGCCTCTGATGTTTTGGCAATGTCCGCTTTGCTGGCGCTCAACGCACGCGGCATTTCTGTGCCAGATGATGTAGCTGTAGTCGGTTACGACAATATTGCACAAGCTGGTATGGCAACCCCGTCACTCACGACAATTGACCAGAACATAGCCCGTGGCGGCGAACTGATGGTGGAAAAACTACTCGCTCAACTGGCCGGTGAGACTGCCAAGTCGGAGTTGACGCCCACGCAGCTGATCATTCGTGAATCAAGCGGTGGATCGCGCTAGGCTACGCTGCTGGACCAGACACCGAAGTCAGAGAAATATTTCGCACTGGCGGAAAACTCAGCTGCTTCTCCGGGCCCGCTTGCTCAGTAAACGGACCGAGTACGCTCAACGTACCCGCCACAAGATCATGGTCCACAAGACTACATCCGAACATGCCATCAAGGCCTGTCAGCACGCTACCAGACACCAACGCTGACTCCCATTGCCCATCCAATGATGTTGATGTGTACAGTCTTTGCTGAAACTCAACTTCGCTATCAGGCTGGCCTTCATATTGGCGATTACAGGCTGATACGAGAAGTAGCCAGAGATCCGATGCTTTGTCGTGATAGAGTTTCGGGACTTCAGACTGAGTATATTCGGCTGCGTCGGGCAGTTCGATCGGAGGCAGTAACTCCGTCATCGAGACGCCAGCCGGCCCTTCCGTGAGTCGCGCGCGCGCTATGGCAGGCCTCGTTGGTCCGATCTTGGCAGACCAGAAGGCATTGAGTTCGTCATTGTGATCCCGCACCAGGAACGGATCGCGCCAAGCCATTATGGGACCGCCCTCTTCTCCAGCCCGGTCACCCAGTCTATCCAGTGGCCCCAGATAAAACCCCAGGCGGGTGATCTGGTCATAGTCGCGCAGGGGACAACTGATCGAGGCAGCAGGCACAGTGGTCATGGCATCCGGTGTTGGGCCTGCCCCTACACAAATAGTCTGGAGGAAAGTTCGCGCCGGGGAGATGTTACGGACCCCGGTATATCCGAAGAGGGTTTGGCCCGTTTTTCCCATGATGACAGAACCACTCCACACGTTGAACGCATCTGCGCCATCGGACGCGCCGCCGGGCTGGATCGCCACACCTTGATCGCGCCACGAGAGACCATTGTCGGCTGAACGGAAATGCCGAATATGAAAGGAATGGTCGTTGCGCTGCCGCGGCAGGATTGCTGATCCATCGAAGTCCGTCCGACTGAGCGCCAGACAGTATAGATGCAAGTGCCCTTCCCCCGACTGAATCGTCCAAGAGTCCCACAACCAAAGATCTGGATGACGAATGTCTCCCGAAAAGGATAGATCGCATGGATCAGGGATCGGCGCTGTACGGCGACTCATAAACTATCCTCAGGAATATTCCGACTGGTCTGCAGCCTTGAGAGCGGCCGCTGCAGGGTTTGCTATCCAGTTCACAAGCCCCATCACGAACAATAAGCCTGCAAAGCCTGTCGCGAGGACGAAGCCAATCCGCATGTCGCCTCCGCCAAACATATCACTGGCCACCGCCATCAGCAGAGGCGCAAAAGCCGCCGACGCGGCGGTAAAAAACAGGATCAGTCCTGCGACTGCGCCATGATCACTCTTTGGAAAACAGCTGATGCCCTTGGAGTTCAGAGTCGGATAGATCATCGACATGAACAGGCCCGATAGCGGCAGCAGGAAAACCGCCGCAGATTTACCGATCAGCGCACTTGCGAGAAAACAGCCAAAAATGATCGCGGTGAACGCCATCATTACCAACTTCCAGTCAACGATGCGGAGAATCCAAGCCCCAAGAAACCGTCCGACAGCACGCAATACAAAGAAAATCATCACCGCATATGCCGCAAACATCATGGCGGTGTTGGTTCCGGTGAACCCTTCGAGAAAGGTTGGCAGCCAAACAAAGATAGCGACTTCGCAGGCGACATAGAGGGCGATGGCCATGGAAAAACCAAGCGCGTGCGCATTACCCAAAAGTGACAGCGTGTGTCGTACCGACGCTGGCGTCTCCTTCTCACCGGTAATAGGTGGATACTCTGTCACCAGCGCAGCGATGATCATCAGCGCGCACAAACATGCGGCAATCATGTACAGCCAGGTCCAGGACAAGCCCTGTCCCGTCAGCCACACTACCAGCAATGGGCCGATGATGGCCCCGACGCCGAAGAAGCCTTCAACGGCGTTCATGCGTGACGTGTGATCATCCGTGGAATTCGCGAGGTCTCCAACCAACGCCAATGCGGAGGTCTTGAACACACCGATGGCGAGGCCAGAAATGAAGAGCAGTGTAAAGTAGAGCTGAAAGGACTGGCCTGTCATGAAAAGTGCGCTGGCGACGCCATACATTGCCAAACCACCTATGATCGTCTTCTTGCGTCCGAAGCGATCCGCGAGAAAGCCCAGACCGATCCCGCTCATGGCAATCGCAATCATTGTTGCCCAATGAAACGCGCTCGCCTCAGTATTGGAAAGATTCATGTCCACACGCGCGATCTTGATGATCTCGCCGACCGCATCGGTCGTCATGGCGAACATAAAGAACATCGCGTAAGTGAGTGCGGAAACGAGCGCTACAGAGACGCCCTTTTTGCCAGACCCTACTTGTGTTCTTGTCATCTTGTTGTCTCCTCCGCGATTGTGATAACAAAAATACAATCGATTGCAAATGAATATTCGAAGTTCTGAAATGATCGGGGAACGGGTTATGTCGACCAGAAACTTTCGCGGCGGAATCGATGCTGGCGGCACCACGTTCAAATGTGGCATCATGAACGATAAAGGTAACATCGTTCAGAAGTTTCGCGTCAAAGTCTCGACACCAGACGAAACTATTTCCAGCTGCATCAATTTTTTTCGGCCCGTTTTCGAAACCGACCGCCTGTCTTCGTTCGGAATCGCCAGCTTCGGGCCGATCGATATCGATCCGCAGTCTTCAACTTATGGCACCATTTTACAAACACCAAAGCCCGGTTGGTCCCTAACCGACCTCAAGACCGCGTTCGGCTCTGCTATGGGAGTACCTGTTCGCTTGGACACGGATGTGAACGGCGCTCTAAGGGCAGAGATGGCATACGGAGCAGCGAAGCATGTGGACTCCGCTGCCTATGTCACTATTGGCACCGGTATTGGCGCAGGTGTTTTTGCCAATAATCAGCTCTTGGCACACCCCCACCATCCGGAGTTTGGCCACATACCTGTGAACCGTCATCCCTTGGACTTAAGCTTCAATAGCGTTTGCTCATATCATGAAGATTGTCTGGAAGGTCTTGCCTCCGCCACGGCCGTGCACGCCCGGGCCGGGGACCCTAGTGAACTTCCACAAGATCATCCTGTTTGGGACGTCACGGCTGATTACCTGGCTCAGGCGTGCCGCAGCTTGTTCCTGACAGCCCGCCTGAACCGAATCATTCTGGGCGGGGGGCTTATGTTGGCGCCGCACCTGCTGAGCCGCATACACGTCGAATTCGTTCGTCAGATGAACGGCTATCTCGGAATGGATTACCCGATTGCCGAAGACCTCATTTGCACTCCGGCCTTGGGAGATGATGCCGGTCTGATCGGCGCGATCCTGTTGGGAGGTGACGCAGAACACTAGAGTTTGCGCACTCATAGTTCAGCAAGTACAGCGCTCGCCAAAACGCTCACTATACAGATTTCCTCCAATCCCTCGCGCCAATAACCAGCTGCCAGTTTGCTTCATTTTGGCGCAACTTTTTCAGCTCTAGCGAGTTGGTTGATCATTGTGGCCGGAATGCCGTTGATCAACCAGAAGATGAGGATGCTGTGTCCAGACTCGTAGTTTTTTCGAACCGATTGCCATTGGGATCATCGCCGTCTGGGGGACTGGTCGTTGCCTTGGGAAGAACGATGGAGCAGCGAGGGGGAGTGTGGATTGGCGCCACGCCCGGGAAAAGCGGAACAGGCCAGCATACGCTCCAGTCATATGAAGGAGCCAGCTTTGACCGGCACGCGCTTCATCTGCCGGAAGGCGAATACAACGACTATTACCTGGGATATTCGAACTCCGTCCTGTGGCCGCTTTTCCATGGTCGCACAGACCTTCTGGATGTCGAAGAAGGACAACTCGCAGCTTATAGCAGCGTCAACAGGAAGATGGCGGAAGCATCTGTCAACCTGATCCAGGAGGGCGATGTGATCTGGATCCATGATTATCACTTCATTCCTCTCGCTGCGGAACTGCGCAAATTGGGCGTCAACAATCCGATCGGTTTCTTTCTGCACACGCCATTCCCATCCTCGAACAATGTACGCGCGATGTCTCACAAAGAATTCTTGCTGGATTGGTTGGCTGCGTACGATCTCGTGGGATTGCAAACCCAACGCGATGTCTCTGCACTGATCGAGGTTTGCCGCGCCACTTTCGGCGGACAGTTGTTGTCAGACGGGAGAATCCGCTGCAAAGGTCAGGATATCTGGGCTGCCAGCTTTCCAATTGGGATAGATGCAAAGACGTTCCGGCAGACAGCCGAGACGCAGGAAATGACGTCACCCCGGATTGACCCTGGCCAGAAACTTCTGATCGGCGTGGACCGATTGGATTATTCAAAAGGACTGCCTCACAAGTTCCGTGGATTTCAGCGCTTTCTGGAAGATCAGGATTCCGAAAGTGAGCGCCTTACACTGTTGCAAATCGCATCGCCGACGCGCGAAAATGTGGAAGCATACCAGGATATCCGGCGCCAGCTTGAGCAGTTATCCGGTGAGGTCAATGGAGAGTTTGCCGAGCTTGGATACATGCCTATCCAGTACATCCATCGCGCTGTGCCCCGCGACTATCTGGCAGGCCTCTATCGACGGGCTGCGATTGGTCTCGTCACACCACTGATCGATGGAATGAATCTGGTGGCGAAAGAATACGTGACTGCGCAGGATTCCAGTGATCCCGGTGTACTGATACTCTCGGAATCTGCGGGGGCGGCAGAGCAGCTGGGCATTGGCGCCCTGACGGTCAATCCCTTCGATCCGTCCTCTATTGCTGGCGCGATACGCAAAGCCGTCGCCATGCCCCTAACCGAACGAATTGAACGCCATCAGGCCATGTGGGATGAAATTTCTCTGCACGACGTCTATTGGTGGACTGAAACCTTCCTGAATCGGCTAGACAAAAATGCAAGTTCCCGCAGGAAAAGGAGCAGGTCCATTGCGGACCTGGAGACAATGTTGCGCGGTTAATGCGTCATCACGAGTCCCGGGACTCTTCATCAACCAATGTATTTTCAGTAACGACGGGACCGATTTCCGGTTCGGGTCCCAATTCAACTGAATCGTCCTCACCCTTGAAGTGACTCACCGGCGCTTCCTGTATTGGCTCGAACGGGCCGTTCCCGGGCAGCATCTGCTCGCGCCGTCTCTCGGCAGCTTGCTGGATCTCGCCAGCTTCTTTGGCGGTGGATCGCGGATAGCCCAGATGATCTAAAGTCTTGCGTGTCATCAATTGTCTCCTCAAAGACAATCAACCCATACCAATCATATTGGTTGCACAGGCGGGAACCGACAGCATCGCCAAAGGCCTGCAACACCTGCCATCAACCTCAGCATTCAAAAAATTGGCGTCACTAATTATCACCCCTTATCGAACATTAAGACAGTCACGCGCTGACTGTTTGCTTGCCGAAGCCAAGCCAACTTCCGGGTGACCAGGGCAACAATCGTCCACGAGTACAGAGAGCAGCTGATTTACACTTTCAATCTCCGCAGTGTAGATCATGCGACGGGCGTCGCCTCGACACTGATCGGCCCCGATTAACGAACCGGAGTGCTTCAGTGCTTCGCTCGCATGACGTGCCATTTGAATGAACCAGGGCGGGAACGCGATTTCATGCTTGCACGCCGATTACAAATTACTGCCGTGCCATGGTACCAGACTATCGTGTGCGCATCATCGAAAACGTCCATTTTGCACCTGTCAGGAGCGATACATGCAGCTTTCACGTATATCTGGGGCCCTGGCAGCCCCGGACGATTTCGATGCAGTCTTCGGGATCTATGAAAGCGCCCTTCCCGCAGCTGAGCGCAAAACCAGGGCCGAGCTTGCCACACTGTTGGAGCGAAATGACTACGCAGTGATCGCGGCTAGGCGAGGCAAGCAGGTGGTCGGCTTTTCGGTAATCTTTCTCCCTGATCAGAACACCTTCTCGCTTCTCGAATATCTCGCGACACGACAAGGGTGCCGAGGACAGGGCATCGGACAAGCGCTGTTCGAACATGCTCTGGAATTATCGCATGGTCGCCCCTTGTTGATCGAAGTCGAGGCCGAATGTGGCCCAGAGGCGGAACGCAGACTGCAACGCAGGCGGAAACGCTACTATGAGAGACTCGGGTGCCTTACGTTCGAATCGGTTTCCTATAAGATGCCTCAACTAAACTCCGAGTCACCGCCCGCACTTGATCTGATGTACCATCCGAACGGAATGGACACATCAATCAGCAAGGACGTGATGCGGACTTGGATAACGCGTATATATTCAGGCGTTTACAATCGCCAAATTGGCGAACCAACCATCGAAGCGATGCTGCAAGACTGGCCAGCAAACCAAGGCTAGCCCCAACATGGTGAGTTGTAAGCTGATTGGCACAACATCAACTCACCCCACGCCTCATGTCATGAAGTTCATTCACGAAAAGCAGGATGAATTGGCGTTGCGCCCGACTTTCCCGGTTAATCAGCTGGGTCAGGATCGTCGACTGCCGTATCAGTTACGATCTTCCACTCGCCGTTCACTTTCCGCCAGACGGTTACATAATCACCCGTCGTATCGGGATCGCCATCGACGACGAAACTTCCCCAAGTGATTCCCAAATCACCACTCGCCGCACCCATAGCGCCTTCAGGCTGCCAATGAACGGGCGACGGAACCATGTCCAACTGTCGCTCGGCCATGATAGCCGCCTGGCCTGTCAGAAACCCCTCACCTGCTTCGATCATGAAACCTTTTTCAAAATCCACAAACTTCAGAGACGCTGCTTCATAGCCATGCGCGAGATTGTAGGCTTCATAAGCGCGATCAACTGCCATCAATTCTGCCTCGATTTGCGGGGCTGTTGCGTGCACGTCCGACGTCGGCAGGCTGGTGCACCCTGTTGTGCCGATGGCAAGGCCGAACATGGCAACGCCGCACACCGTATTGACTGTTTGGTTCATGAAAATCTCCTGAGGTGAAGCACGGAATGTATCTGCAACCAAAGCGCACAGGCACTGCGTATTGCGCTAGGATCGGTGCATCATGAGCACCAGGTCACCGACAGATTGCATCACCCCTGAACTGACGGAGATGCTAACCTGACGTCAGTAGGAGAGACAAAAATGCACATCCGCTTACTGATTTTATTCGTTCTTGCTTACGCTGCGGCGCACCCGGCCCCCGCCTCCGGAGACAGCCTCAGCAGTCATACTGGCGTTAAAACCGTCAATCTGGACCTGTCGGAAGGAACATGGATGAGCCTGGACGTCAGTCCAGACGGGAAGTTCATTTCGTTCGACCTCCTGAACGATATTTACGTTATGCCAGCATCGGGAGGTAAGGCCGTCGCGATCCATCAAGGTTCCGTGGCGCAACGTAGTCCGCAGTTCAGTGCAGATGGACAGTTTCTGACTTATCTGAGCGACGAAAGTGGTGCCGACAATGTCTGGGTATCGCGTGTCGATGGCAGTGAAGCCCGCCAGATCACGCAGGAATCGCACGCCATGATAGCTGGTCCGGCTTGGGCCGCTGACGGGAAATCCATTGCAGCAGTGAAAACCTATTCGGACATCTTTCGTGTCCGAAACTCTGAAATACACCTCTACAACCTCGATGGCACGTCCGATGAGATCATCGTTTCTCCCCCGCAGAGTGGCAAGGATGTTCAGGAGCCACGTTTTTCGCCCGATGGCCGGTATCTTTATTATACGGAACGTATTGGCGGTGATCACTATGTCTACATGAATACCGGCCTGAAGAACTTCGCCATCAACAAGCTGGATCTGGAGACGGGGAAAAAGCGTCGTGCCATTTCCGGCTTCGGTGGTGCATCGACTCCGCAAGTCTCTCCCGATGGCAATTCAGTGGCTTTCATTCGCCGTCTGGGCGCAAAGACCGTGCTGTTCGTCAAAGACCTGGAAACCGGGTACGAACAGCCAATCTATGATGAACTCGGGCGAGACCTGCACGGAGATTACCTGCCACAGGAACACTACTATCCATCTTTCGACTGGTTTCCGGACAACCGAACAATTGCGATCTGGGCAAAGGGAAAGATTGTTCGCATTGATACGCACTCTGCCTCTGCGGAAGAAATTCCTTTCAGCCTGACCTCGCGGCACGAGCTTCAGCCAGCCATTCGCGTGAAACAGGACCTTGCACCTGAACAAGTCACCATCCGCACGCTGCGGCAGCTGGCACCTCAGCCGAACGGACAGACCATGCTGTTCCGCGCGGTCGGCAAGCTATGGAAAATCAAGATGGACGCGCCAGCCAGACCGGCGCGCCTCACCACCTCCGATGCAGCCGAATCCGACCCTGCCTGGTCTCCGGACGGACAGAAGATTGTCTATACGAATTGGACGGATCAGACCGGCAGTCGGTTGGTCATCCGCAATGCGGCTACGGGAGAGGAAAGGACTATCGTTGAAAGTCGAGGCGTGATCCGAGAACCACGGTTTTCCAACTCTGGAGACTTGATCGCGTATCGCATCATGGAGCCGGATCCGTCGTTCAATGCGGCCGGTCCGGAAACAGGCATCTACATCGTAGATGCGTCCGGAGGAACTTCCAGGTTCCTTTCACCGTCTTCCGGCTTGGTCGGCTTCTCTGCCGATGACAGCCGCTTGTTCCTGTTCGCCGAACCCGCCTTCTACGACCGACGATCCTCCGTTCTGATGAGCGTCAACCTGGACGGCGGCGATCCCCAAGAGCACGCCATCGCTGAGACCGCGGACATACGCAATCTCAGCCTCAGCCCCGATCAGGCCTGGCTGGGCTTCAAGTATCATAATCGCCCCTACGTCATGCCGTTCGACATCCGCGACGAGCCCATTGTTCTGTCGATGGAAGACAACTCCTCAGCCCGTCTCCTCAGCGAGACTGGTGGATATGAGATGAGCTGGTCTGCGGACGCATCCAGACTTTATTGGACCATGGGAGCGGAAATCCTGTCGGTTAAGCCTGCCACCCAGTCAGCTGCGATCCAGTCTACACCCATACAAATGGAGATGCAGACCGACATACCTGAAGGCATTATTGCCTTTGTAGGTGGCAAGATCATTCCGATTGAGGGCGAAGTCATCGAGAACGGCACCGTCATTGTTGAAGGCAATCGCATTACGGCCGTTGGCCCGCATAGCAAGGTCAAGATACCCTGGAACGCGACCCGGATAGACATCAAGGGCAAGACACTGATGCCGGGCCTGTTTGATGCCCACGGCCATATTGAATGCTGTTTCCGCTCTGGCACCATGCCGCAACAGCACCCTACTCGGCTCGCAGCGCTTGCTTATGGCATTACTACGAATTTTGACCCCTACTCCAATGATCTCATGTCATATGAGAGTGGTGAGATGACGCTTACGGGTGACCTGGTAGGGCCGCGCTGGTTGAAGTCGGGCCAGGTAGTGCATGGCCTCGAAGGTCGTACGGACGGAGTTTACCATCCGCTTGCTTCGATCGAGGATGCACGCAATGTCCTCCAACGACGTACCGCGCTTGGGCCATCGATCCTCAAAAGCTACAAACTATCAACTCGGGTGCAACGTCAGCGGTTGCTTCAAGCCGCTCGTGAATACGGATACATGGTTGATGGGGAGGGTGCCGGTCAGTTCTATACCAATATTGGTATGATTATCGACGGGCACACAAATCTCGAACACAACCTCCCCGTGGCCACTTATTACGAGGATCTTCAAAAGCTCATTGCCGCTTCTGATGTGTCGATGACACCAACCTTGATCGTGACTTTCGGGGAGTTGTTTGGCGAGAATTTCATCTATGAGAATGAAGACCCCTGGAAGGAGGACAAGGTCAGGACTTTCATTCCGGATGTGAACAATGCCTATAATCCGATTGCAGGCCCAGGTGGCGCCCCATTGCACGTGCGCTGCATGCATTCGATTCACGTTTCCGATGAAATCTATGATATCGGCTTCCGGTCCGTCGGCAGATCACTCACCAAACTTGCCGAAGCTGGCGCTACTGTAAATGTCGGTTCGCACGGGCAAGCCTCGGGCATCGCCATGCATTGGGAAATGTTGCTGTTTGCTGAAAGCGGCATGGCCCCGCTGGATATATTGCGTGCTGCAACATTAAACGGCGCGAAGACCTATGGACTTGATCACCAGCTCGGCTCCATCAAAGCTGGTAAACTGGCCGACATCATCATCCTGGACAAGGATCCTACCGTCGACATCCGCAATGCGAACAGCGTCCGCTACACGATGGTCAATGGGCGCCTTTATGATGCGCACACAATGAATGAGATCGGCAACTATGACCGTCCCCGGAAGGAATTCTACTGGGAGACTCAACCCACAAACGGAATCGACTGGAAATGGACATGGTCAGGAGACTAGACATGAAATATTCAGCGCTGATCGTAGCAAGTCTCGCACTTATGGCATGCTCCAATAATACCGAAACAAGCGTCAGACCGGACATGGCAACAGTTCAGGCAGCCAGCTTCTTCATGGGCGAAACGGTTGATTATGGGTATGGAGAGATCGACGGCCCACGTCATGAAGTCAGCATTGAGAGTCCGTTTGCTTTCTCTGTCACCGAAGTGACCGTTGGCGACTTTCGATCATTCGTTGAGGATACCGGCTACGTGTCGGAAGGCATCTGCAATATTTATACAGATAACCAGTCCTGGCACATTGCGCCTGATACGAATTGGGAACACCCCGGATTTGCGCAAGACGACGACCACCCCGTGGTCTGCGTCAGTTGGGACGACACGCAAGCTTACACAGCTTGGCTGAGCGAAAAGACGGGTGAGGCCTTTCGGCTGCCTTCGGAGGCCGAATGGGAATACGTGGCTTCAACCGGCGGCATCGAAGGTGATGATGGACATGTCGGTCATGACGAAGCCAATATTGGCCTTGTCGATTGCTGTGGCGGCGTCGTGGAAGGACGCGATCAGTGGATGGAAACCGCGCCCGTCGCCAGCTTCCCGGCAGACCGGTTCGGCATCCACGACATGCGTGGCAATGTGTGGGAGTGGCAAGCAGACTGCCATCAGGAAACCTATGACGGTGCGCCGCTGGATGGCTCTGCGCGCACGACATGCACAACGCTCGGAAAACACGTAATACGCGGCGGCTCTTATGGTGATGCTGGCGACTACTTGTCCCCGCGCTACCGACTACCAGGTCCAAAATCGCAAGGCTATTTCACAGTCGGATTTCGCGTTGCACAGGATGTTGACCAAGCGAGCTAGCAGGTGCGGTTTTCGCACCACACTCTTCCCAAATCGCATCTGTCCGCCATTCAGTTGCATAAGTAATCTATTTTCAAAGCCAGCAATCGAGGATCACCATGCGCATCAAGAGAGACAATTTCCGTGGCCTGCGCGCGATTGGTGCTGCAATCTCCGTTCTCACCTTGGCGGCCTGCGCCACGAGTGCGCTAAACGCTTCCGCAGAACCTGACGGCCAAAGTACCCTTCCAGCCTTGATCAATGATGGCTTCGAGGGAGAAAGTGCTCTGAAGTTTGATTGGCCTATGCTGGAGATCGGTACTGGGCAGTATGAAGATGGGCCGACGGGCCTGACCGTTCTGAAATTTGGCAAGAAGGTAAACGCCGCCGTGGATGCTCGCGGAGGTGGTCCGGGCACTGTGAATGCAGAGTATCTCAAACTTGGCTATACGCAGCCTGAACTGGATGCGATCGTTCTGTCCGGTGGTTCTTGGTACGGCTTGGAGGCCGCCACGGCAGTAAACACCGCACTATTGGATGATGGCTATCGGGGCGGCCATTGGAACAATGTCGGCCTTGTTGTTGGATCAATCATTTATGATTTTGGAGGGCGCCGCTTAAACGAAATCTATCCGGACAAACGCCTCGCGCAACTTGCCTTGCGCGCTGCAAAGCCGGGGGTGTTTCCGAACGGCGCGTTTGGCGCAGGGCGTTCGGCAATGAATGGCGGGATATTCGGGTGCAACGCACGATCCGGACAAGGCAGCGCTTTTCGACAGGTCGGCGACGTAAAGATTGCCGTCTTCACCGTCGTCAACGCATTGGGTGCAGTTACCGACCGGGATGGCAATGTCGTCGCCTGCCATAAAGGGACAAACTGGCCCGAAACCCTGAAAGCTTCCGACCTCATGGGGGCCGCACCTGCCAGTCTGCAGCCGGATTGGAATGGCGATAAGGACACTCAGGAATTTGAGCGGAAGAACACGACGATCAGTGTCGTGGTCACCAATCGCACGATGTCCCCTGCAGAGCTTCAACGCCTCGCTGTTCAAGTTCACACATCCATGGCGCGTGGCATTCAACCCTTTGCAAGTGAATTCGATGGCGATGTCCTGTACGCTGTTTCAACCAATGAAGTTGAAGCTGGGCCGGGCGTGAACCTGCCCAGCATGGAAATTGGTGTGGCCGCATCTGAACTTATGTGGGATGCCATTCTGGCTGCTGTTCCACCCCAACAGGTCACTCAGCCCAAGGCTGACCCCTACCTGGTCATTCCATCTTCGACACTCCGGGAATATGTCGGTACATACAAATTCAGCGATTTCGCATCGCTCACAGTACGTTTGGAAGACGGAAACCTGGTGGCGGAGGCTAGCGGAGCGCGCGACGTGTTTCAGATTACCAAAGCCGGACCACGAAGACTGCTAGCTGCAATGCAGGATGTTTTCACTGTAGACCGCGGCCGCTACCCATTCAGCGTCAAATTCACCGGCGACACCGTGATCGTGAACCCCGGGCGATGGCAACAGATCGGACACCGTGTCGGACACGAGTAGGCCCAACTTCATTCTATCTATCAGGAATTCAGATGACCAAGTATTCTGCCTTTGACTGGGCCGACGCCCTTTCGCTCGCCTCCGATCTGACCGAGGATGAACGCTCGGTGCAACGAACCGCGCACGACTTCGCTGAGAAGCGCCTCCTGCCGGGTATTGTCGAGGCCAATCGCAACGCACAATTCGACCGAGAAATCCTGAGGGACATGGGGTCTCTGGGCCTGCTCGGTCCGACATTGCCTGAAGAGTATGGTGGAGCCGGAGTAAGTCACGTCGCCTACGGATTGGTTTCTCACGAAGTAGAGGCCGTAGACTCCGGCTATCGGTCCGCTCTCAGCGTACAGTCGTCTTTGGTGATACATCCCATTCACGCTTATGGGACCGAAGAACAACGCCAGCGCTGGTTGCCGGGGCTTGTGTCGGGCGAATTGGTCGGGTGTTTTGGGCTCACAGAACCCGACCACGGTTCCGACCCTGGCAATATGTCATGTCGCGCCGTTGCTGTAGAGGGTGGGTATCGCCTGAACGGTGCGAAGATGTGGATCACGAACAGCCCTATTGCTGACGTGCTCGTCGTATGGGCGAAGCTGGATGGCACGATTCGCGGTTTTGTGCTCGAGCGTGGTATGGAGGGCCTTTCCACTCCGGAGATCCAGGGAAAGCTCGCCCTGCGCGCATCAATTACGGGCGAAATCGTCATGGACGACGTGTTCGTGCCGCATGACCATTTGCTCCCGAATGCACAAGGTTTGTCTGGTCCATTCGGATGTCTCAACAAGGCCCGGTTTGGAATTGCTTGGGGAGCACTTGGCGCCGCGCGTAGCTGCTGGATGTCTTCGCGCTTATACACAATGGATCGGAACCAGTTCGGGCAACCACTTGCGGCGAACCAACTCATTCAAAAGAAACTGGCCGATATGCAAACGGAAATCTCGATAGGACTCCAAGCATGCCTAAAGGTCGGGCGACTGTTCGAAACCAACTCTGCCAAGCCCGAAATGATTTCCTTGATCAAACGAAACAGTACCGGAAAAGCCCTTGATATCGCGCGGGCAGCACGCGACATGCATGGTGGCAACGGTGTATCGGACGAATTCCATGTGATGCGCCACATGTGCAACCTCGAAGCGGTCAACACGTACGAGGGCACCCACGACGTTCATGCATTGATCCTTGGCCGGGCACAAACCGGAATTGCGGCGTTCAATTGATATGGCGTACGCACTTGACGGTTTGCGAGTTCTGGACCTGAGCAGAGTTCTTGCCGGGCCATGGGCGACCCAGCTCCTGGGAGACCTGGGAGCTGAAATCATCAAGATCGAGCATCCAGTCCGTGGGGATGACACACGAAGCTGGGGGCCGCCTTTTCAATTCGGTGAGGATGGCGATACCCGTGAAGCCTCATACTTTTTAAGTGCCAATCGCAACAAGAAATCGGTCTGTGTCGACATTTCGACGGAGGCCGGCCAGAGTGTAATTCGTGAGCTGTCGGCTTCAAGCGACGTCCTCGTCGAAAACTTCAAGACGGGTACGTTGGAAAAGTACGGATTGGATGCCGCCTCTCTCAGACTTATCAACCCCCGTCTTATCTATTGCTCCATAACAGGCTTTGGCCACACGGGCCCCTATGCCGACCAGCCAGGATACGACCTGTTGATTCAGGCAATGGGCGGTCTGATGAGCGTCACGGGCGTTCCAGATGATGAGCCGGGAGGCGGACCGCTGAAGGTCGGTGTCGCATTGGTCGATATCGTGACTGGTCTTTATGCAGCCAATGCCATTCAGGCGGCACTTCTGCATCGGGAGCGGACGGGCCAAGGGCAGATTATCGATATCTCGCTGCTTGATTGCCTCGTCGCCGCAATGGCCAATCAGTCACAGGGGTTTCTCTCAACAGGAGAAAATCCGGAACGGATGGGTAATGCTCATCCAAGTATTGTACCCTATGACGTGTTCAGTACCCTCGACGGACACATTGTCCTGGCGGTCGGAAACGATCTTCAGTTTATCGACCTTTGCGAACGAATTGGATGTGCCGAATTGCTCCGCGACCATCGATTCGCAACCAATGGTGCACGCGTGGCCAACCGGATATCCCTGACCTCCCTATTGACTGAAAAGTTGCGAACGCGGTCAACCGAACACTGGATGAACCTGCTACAGAACAGCAAAGTTCCAGCAGGACCTGTCAACAGGATGTCTGATGTGTTTGAAAACGCTCAAGTTCGGGCGCGGGGCTCAAGCATCACTTTGCCACACCCTACCCTCGGAACCGTGCCCGGAATCGCTTGCCCAATCCGGCTCAGCCACACACCCGTAACATATAGATCTGCTGCACCGACCCTTGGACAAGACACGCTCAACGTGTTGACCACTGTGCTTGGTTATTCTCCGGATACAGTTGAACGACTGCGTTCGGAAGGCCAGGTTGGTGCTCGAACGGCGGTTGTCACACCCCGCTGACAGGCGAAGCAATACTCGTTTGAGGCGATCTCAGTTTTGCAACGCTTCAGAGCATTCAAAACTGGTCTCTGTCCCAGCCAAGCCACCAGAGGTGCGTATTCCGCACCATGCAATTCACTTTTAGCATCTGCACAAATTTTTGTTTGTCCGTCTTACTCGAAGGCAATGTAGCAAAAGCGAGCGGGAGAACACATGAAACGTAAATATCTTTGGACATCGGGGAGCGCTATTATTGCGCTGATGCATGCGGCGAGCGCGCATGCTCAAACAGCTGACGCTCCGGCCGATGATGCAGAACTGGTGCAGTCTGCCATTATGGTAACAGCCCAGAAACGGGAACAACGTCTGATCGACGTTCCAATGGCCATCGAGTCCATCTCTGGGGATGAACTGGCAAAATTGGGCGTAGCAAGCGTGCAGGACTTGTCCTTTAGCGTACCTGGACTGACCATGCGGGAAGATGGTCCGGGCAGCTACACAATATTCATCCGTGGACTGGCGAACCAGTCAGGATCTGGCGCCCTCGTCGGCATGTACATGGACGAGGCACCTCTTTCACTCAGCGGCTATGACCAACTCAGCCCTGTGGCCCTCGATCTTGAACGTGTGGAAGTCCTCAAGGGGCCTCAAGGCACACTCTACGGCCAAGGGGCCGCTGGGGGTGTCATTCGCTACATCACGGCCGATCCTGTGCTCGATCAGGTCGAAGGCAAGGTCAAAGGTGAACTCTACACCGTCTCTGAAGGTGAGATCGGCCAAAAGGGCGAATTCATCTTCAACACACCGATCATCGAAGACAAACTCGCTGTCCGTCTGGCAGTAGGGGTCGAAAATGGCGGTGGCTGGATCGACCAACCAGAGGCAGGCATTGAGGATGGCAATGGCACCGAACTCCTGAACGCTCGCGGTAAAATCCTCTGGGTGCCTACGGAAAACTTTTCGGCCAAGGCGATGGTCCAGATCCAGCGCGCAGAAACTGAACTCGGCATGGGGTATGAAGAAGCTGATCGTACGGTCGATGTGGGCCCTGACCGCAGCAAGGTGATGATTCCGAAGAAATTCGACTTCAACATTTACAATCTGGAACTGTCCTATGATTTCGGCTTTGCGGAACTGACCTCCTCAACTACGCAGATCGACCATGACCACCAGTACCCGTTCTCGTATATCGCGCGCGAAGGAAATTACTCGTACGGATTTGTTGAAGGGAATGATGATCGCTTTGTAGAAGCTGAACAGTTTTCTCAGGAAGTTCGGCTTTCGGATGCATCAGACCACTACGCCTGGACGGTCGGCGCATACTATAGCGACGGCGAACGCTCCCTGACAGCGGACTATGAATACGCATACGCACCTGGCGGCGACCTGTATCAAGGTGGCGGCGTTCTGTATGACGATCTGTTCTACTATTCCGCTTCGTCGTCCGAAGCATACTCTCTGTTTGCGGACGGCTCATTCGATGTAACGGAAAAGCTGACCCTCGGCGCCGGCATGCGCTATTTCCACGATGAGCAGACCAGCCTGATTGAATATGCGCCCGGCACGGGCACGGAACTGGCAGATACATTCCAGTCGTTGGACCCACGTGCCTACATGACCTACCAGTATGATGAAGACGCGACGATCTATGCGAGTGCAGGATCGGGATTCAGAAGCGGCGGCTTCAACTCCGCGCCATTCGATCCGTATGAGCCAGAAAACATTCTTACATATGAAATCGGCACGAAAGGAAATACTCGCAACTTCCAGTATGATGTTGCGGCCTTCTTCACCGAGTACAAGGATATGGTTCGCCGTCGATTGACCGAGGTGAATGGAGCGTTCCTCGGAGAATCCAGCAATATCGGCAAGGTGGAAGTTAAAGGCATCGAGGCCGGCCTTGCATATCAACCCATGTCCGGTCTCACCCTTTCGGCCAACGCCTCATATCTCGACAGCGAGATCGTGGAAACAGCGGATACCGACCAGGTGAACCAGGTTGGTGATCCAACCGACTACACTCCGGAATTGAGCTATACACTGGGCGTCAATTATGACTTCGACCTGACGCCTGACAATCCGGCATTCGTCAGGGTCGATTTCAACCATAGGGACAAAGTCACCTATATCGACCGGTCAAGCTTCGTGGCCTCCGCGCTTCCGCAAAGTTCAGACGCCCTGAACCTGCTAAACGCGCGCGCAGGTGTCGTCGTCGGCAACTTCGATCTCGAGATTTTCGCCACAAATCTCACCGACGAAAACAAATCCATTGACCCCTACCAGGGCTGGGCCAACGCAAACCGCACGCGTCCCCGTGTTGTCGGCGTCAGCGCTGCTTATAATTTCTAGAGGCAATGGGAATGAGATGATCTGGAAACTCTGGTAGACTCCCGATCATCTCACCTCCACCCCGTAACTGGCCCGATCTTCTATGGAGGTCGGGCCTTTTTGATTGCGCATGAAGGAATGCGACCAAGTTACAAAAAAATGTGTGCCGACGGATTGCCGGCACACAATTCTGGCGAATAGGGGTGTAGAGGAGTCTTTCGCAGGCCTCAGCCCGGCAAACACATATCAACCTCATTGCGATATACGCGACCCGCGTCTTCTTCTCCGTAATCTTCAGCATTGCCGGACACTTCGCCGCCACAGATCAGGATAACGCTTTCGCCAGATGCACGGGCACCAAAGGGTGAATTGTCCTGCAAGGTGGTCTCGCGGCTTATGATCCTGGCCGTGTCCTCAGTGTAGAGGCCATCATCCTGATTACCCTTGATCAAGCTGTTTTCTACTCTTGCAGACGACGCGCCATAAGCAGCAACCGCTGCAGATTCGCTGGCGATAATTTCACTGTCTATCAGGTCTATCGCTGCAGTCTCCTCAAGCCAGACGCCGAGATGGGACTTGTTGATAGTCAAATTGCGCGCAACAATCCGACCTGCTTCGCGACCCGTCAGCGCCATCTTGGCAACGCCTTCGATTACAACCCCGTCCAAGCTCACATCACTGTTGATGGTGAAAATACCATGCCCATCATATATATCATCTTCAGCGACTGCATAGTGGAATCCAGAAATGGTCAGGCCTGAGATCTGAACAGTTGAGTCCTCAATTACGATCGCGCTCAAGGGAAAACCTGCGCTGCCAACGAGCCTTGCCCCGTGCTCCGCCTCAATGCTCAGCTTTCGATCCCGAACGACCACCGCTCCGCGTACATGGAGATCCTGAAACGGAACATCCCGGTAGGATGTCGGCGTGTATGTCCCGGTCTTAATCAGAATTCGACGATCTGAGGTGGATTGATCAATGGCCTCCTGCAGCCCAACCAATCCGAAATAATCGCAACTATCGACAGGATCCCTCTGTGAACAGATTTGTACGACAGTGGTTTCGTCATCCTTGAACTGGCCAGTCGTCGCGCAGGCGATCACCGCAAGCACAGCCGGAAACGAAACAGTCTTAAGAAGTCGAGCGAGCATTAGAGTGCCTCCTGCTGGAAAGGTGCCTTGGGACTGGCGGACAAATCCCTGTCAAGACGCATCAATCGACTGAGGACGGGTCTCAACACAACCAGGAGTACTGCCGCCGACCCTACGATCGCGGCATGCATCAGCCAAAATTCGGAGGCCGACATCACTTCATAAAAGCGGGCGAGCCAACCGCTGAACAGTCCACCGACAAATATGGCCAGATAGTAGGATCCCACCATCATGGAGTTCACCGAATCCGGAGCAGCGCGAGACGTCAGCGCCAGCGCAATTGGTCCAACATACAAAAACCCGACGGCGCAGACAAAATGGAAGATAATGGGCCAGATCAAAGCGACGGAACCCCCGGCAGATAACACGCCTCCCAACCCGAGCAGTGCAAACGCAATTGCGAACACAGCGCAGCCAAGGGCAAGCTTGATCAGATCTCCTGGCTCTGCATTCCGACGAGACTGGTGGCGCCAATACCACAGCACCAGAGGCGCAAGCAGGAGAACCGCCAACGAGTCGAGAGACTGGAACCATGTCACCGGAACCTCCATTCCGAAGACGGTACGATCCACATCTGATCTCAACCATAATGGATAGGCATTCCAAACTTGCGATTGCGCCGTCCAATACAAGGAAGTGAGGCCCAGCATCACAAGGATTGCCAGAATAACAACGCCGTCGCCCTTTTCCAGCTTCGGACGATCCTTACTCTCCACAACCGTATCCAACGGCAGATAGTTTCGGCCGGACAGGTAAACAGCGAGGCCAATCAACATGCCTATTCCGGCGGCGCCGAAACCATAATGCCATCCATACACCTCGCCCAGCGTGCCGCATATCAAGGGTGCGATAAAGGCACCGACATTTATGCTGAAAACATAGATGGAATAGCCGGAATCCCTTCTCTGGTCAGACTTCTTGTAGAGACCGCCAACCTGAGCCGCGAGATTTCCCTTCAGGAGCCCCGATCCGAGTATCAGGGCGGCCAATGCCAAGAGAAAACTTGCCTCAAACGCCATGAGGAAATGGCCAACCGCCATGAACAAGGCCCCGGCAAGAACGGCCTTTGTCCGGCCCAGAAGCCGGTCTCCAATCAGCCCGCCAAGAACAGGTGCAAAATAGACGAGGCCCACATAAGCCCCAAATACCTGGGATGCCAATGCTTGTATGCTCAGTGGCCCGAAGACCGCCTCAAACAAGCTCCGAAAGGGCTCGAATGCCGCAACATTCCCAGAATTCTCCGGCAGGAAAAGGTATGTCGCCATATACAGGATCAACAATGCCTGCATGCCATAGAAGGAAAACCGCTCCCACGCCTCAGTGAACACGATATAGGCCAGCCCCCTGGGGTGACCGAAGAACACCGCATCGTCTGCGCCTTTGGCATTCACGTCCGCCACATCCGAAGCTCCGGAGGTTTTTGGTAGATCACTCATCAAAATGGTCTTTCATTGGATAACTGTGACAAAGCGCTCAGTGCTCGCCCCAGGCGGGCTTCCAGTTGATATGTTTGGGCACATCATTGACTTCCCAGTAGAACGGTCGCCGTGGACGATCATGATTTCCAATTTCGTTCATGGTCACAGAATCATAGAGACGACCATTCACCATTGTTCGCGAGACCGTTTCGGTATTCCGGATATCCGTCAGCGGATTTTCATCAAGAACGATAATGTCGGCGAGCTTTCCGGCCTTGATTGAACCGATTTGCTCCTCAAGTCCCAACGTCGTGGCGCCGTTGATCGTAGCAGCCTTGAGAACATCAAGATTGCTCATCCCGCCCTCTGAAAGCAATTGAAGTTCCCAATGCATGGCGAGCCCGTAGACTTGGCCATGCGATCCGGCATTCACCCGGCCACCGGCATCGTTCAACGCCTTCATGGAACGCGCAGCCGCGCGGAACCCCAAGTCCCAAATCTCGTCCGCTGCCTGTATATTTGTCATGCCGCGAACATAAGGTGGCGCCCCGACCGGGACTGCCAATGGGCTGTAAGAACTCGTCGTCGTCTGAACATAGGCATCCACCCGCGGGTCTTCCCAAAGCCGAGACGAATTGTAGAGATAGTTTTCCCCCATCAACTCCCCGAAGAGCACGATCAGAGTGGGTGTGTGCGCCACATCAGATTTCGCCATCAACTGGATAAAATCATCATAGAGCGTCTCAACTGGTACGTTGTGTTGAAGGTTCAGATTGCCGTCCAGAATGGCCGTAATGCCATTGAAAAAGTGGCTCTCTCCCTCAACGTCCACCATGATGCCTTTTTCGCGTCCTGCCTTTACCAGCATTTGTCGTTGCTTGCGCTGGATCTGTCGGTAGCTTTTGATTATTGTCCCCCCCAATGCGTTCTTACGGTCCATCACCGCTACGGCATCTGCATAGGTCTCGATCGGAACATAGACCGGGTCATATTTACGCTTGCGGCCGAAAATAACACTCCCGACCGCAATGGTGCGGGGGCCCACCATCGCACCAGTCTGGGTCATCTCGGTAACTCCGTAGGTCGGAAGCTCCGATGTATAGGGATCGTAGTTCGTGGTAATTCCGAAAGAGAGTGCTGCGTAGCGAGATGCTTGCTGCTGCGGCAACAGCCCTGCCGACGCATAGTAACATCCATCCAGATGTCCATGCATGTCCACCAGGCCCGGCATCAAGGTTTTTCCGGTCGCATCAATCACATGTGCATCGTTGGGAACGCCGACGTCGGCGGTAGGTCCGACCGCAACGATCCGGTTTCCGTCCACAACAAGTGTGCCGTGTTCGATGATACCGCCCTGATCCAGGGTAATAATCCGGCCACCTACGAAAGCGGTCTTGCCGATGGGGCGGTCCACAGGAACGCGCAAATCCACCCTGGCAAACAGAGTGGGATCGGCGCCATCCGCGTTCACCGAGGCTCGGTACACATCAGGACCAAACGCCCAAAATACGCTTTCTGAGTCCCGAGCCCAGATCAGCTCATACCCTCCCGCATCTGTCAGTCGCGTGCCGCTATCAGCATCGAACACACCGCCCTCTACGGCCGGGTCAAAGGATGCCACGTAATACGTTTGATAGTGCCGATAAGCGATCCAGTTCAGATCCGGGCTAAGCTTCAACTCACTCGTGTCTGAATCCTTTGTTCGCAGGTGCACTTCATGGCCATCCCCATTGATCGACACGCTTTCGAGTGTCGTAACGAGCGTCTCGTCGATATAAGCCTCTGTCGTGAAGTACACACGCTCTCCATCGGGAGAGAATCTCGGATTGCTACCGACGACGCCCAATGGGGTTGCTTCGCCTCCCTCGGCAGGAATCCAGTAAATCCCAGGGTCCGCCAAGTGACCGCCGAGACAATCGTCGCCCGATGCAATCTGGAACATGATCACCGATCCGTCCGGCGAAAATGAAGGTTCACGCACAATGCCGGTAGACTTGAACAGTGTGGACACTTTTCCAGTGTCGGATTTCACCTTCAGGGTCCCGCCCAATACGTCATCCCACTCGATGAACGCGATGGTTCGACCATCGGGTGAAAAGGCTGGCTCCGATTGCGAAGCTTCCGTCGTCGATAAGTGTTCCGGCGTGTTGTTGGAAATATCCTGTCGCCATATGCGTCCGAGCGCGCTGAACGCAAGCATCTGCTCGTCCGGCGAAAGGGCCAGTCGCGAAATCGCCTTTACACGTAACGTATCCGGATCGAGGTCTTGTGTGAATCGCGCCGGCTCGATCAAACGATGCCTAGCCGTCAGGGAGAATGGAATCTCATTCGCGCGCCCACTGTCCATATCGACGCGCATGATTTTTCCGCCTGCCCATATCGCGATTGCCTTGCCGTCGGGAAACCAGGAAAATCGGGGGTAATATGTGCCCTGCCCCAGAAAATCAGCCTGCCCATCCCGGTCCAATCCATCAAACACCGGTATCTGGGCGCGTGTCGCAAAATCGTACGTGAACAGCATTGTTTGATCTTTGACCCGGCGGACAAAGGCCATTTTACTGCCGTCAGGCGACATGGACGGAGTCATGGCGCCACCAAAACCGCCCACCACGGTTTTGATCTCGCCGGTTTCAAGACTTTTCCGACGAATGGCAAAATTCTTGTGGTTGGCATCCACATATACAGTGGACGCATGCGGCGGGGTCATTTTCTCGACGAAGTACAGGAACTGACCATCAGGTGAATAGACGGCATCATGCACGTTTTCGCCATTCTCTGGCATCGGGACGATCTGTTCTGCCTCACCCCCACTAGCAGGATAGGTTACCAATTCAGAGGAATGGAGCCGGTTCGCCGTATCGAACATGCGGGCCGCAACAATGGTTCGGCCATCCGCACTCCAGGATGGATCGACCAATGCAAGCGTGCTCTCGGACGAGACCTGAACGGGGTTGCTGCCGTCTGGGTCCGACGTCCAGATATTATCGGACCCGTCGACATCACTGATGTACGCAATGCGTGCACCATCCGGACTGAATACCGGCGAATGCTGAATGGCAGGCCCGCCATGCACCAATTCAGCGGCACCGCCCGCTGCTGGCATTGAGTAAATGTCTCCCAACACGTCGAACACGATCGTGTCGCCAACCGGACTGACAGCAACACTTATCCAGGTTCCTTCTGTCAGGGAGAGTTCGACCTCCTGATAAGGCTGCCCAGTTTGGGTAATATCCCATTCCTGCGCGTTGGATGTACATCCAGTTGACAAAGCCAGGCCCAACAGTCCGGCAGCTATAGTCGTCACTCTCATGAATGCCTTCTCCCCTCTGTGTTGCAGCGCTCAAGCCAGTAGAATGCGCGTTCGCCGGTCCGGCGGGTAGGCTTTCCTGCAGCTTCGACTTGACCATGTCGAGACCGCATCGGCGAAGGGGCCTACGACGCATGAAGAGGTGCGCCAAGCGCACCACTGGTCGCGCACTTCGCATCTGTCACGCGCTCCGAATTCTTTGCGATACATGAGACTGGCAATTTTTCGCTCTTTGGTACTGGAGGTTTCATGCGTTTTCCGAGAGTCCGGTCCATCCACAAATATGTCAGCCTCAGCTTCCTCGCTTTGTGGGCACTCCAGGCCGCATCCGGCCTGGCGATTAGCTTTCGAGCCGATATCGATGATTTCTTCCTCGGGCAGAAGAGCGTTCAAACCGAAACTGCCGCCCTGGCCAAAACGATCGAGACGCTTCAATCGGAAGGCGACGAAATCTCGTCAATCTGGATATCCGGTGGTCGGGACGGTCAATATGATGTCTATTTGGACCGCGATGGTGAAAGCCGCACAGTGCGAATTGACGGTAGCGGCGCACGCATCCGTGATCGGTCCGACGCCAATCGGTTTTCAGACGGCGCTATCTTCGAAACCCTGACGCAATTTCACAAATCGCTGATGTTGGGCTCAACGGGATACCTCTTCCTCACGATCTCCGGTCTCCTTCTGATATCAAATATCAGCCTTGGGCTGGTGGCTGGATGGTCTCAACGCAAACGCCTTAGAGCGTTTACAAAAGCCTCCTCCGTCCCGGCAGCTGCGGCATTGTCAGGCTGGCATTGGCGCGTGGGATTTTGGGGGGCAATTCCAGCGCTCTGCGTCATATTGGCGGGCACTGCCCTCACCCAGTCTGATCTGCTGGCAAATGGGCTGAGCGTGGAACAGAAAACCCCTGAAAGTCAGAAGCCCGCTCCAACGCACATCGTGGACTTAGGCACCGCGATGGATGTTGCACTCGGCGAGTATCCCGGATCTTCTCTCGTCGCGATCAATTTGCCCTCCGAAAACCGGCAATGGTACAAGTTTCGCCTGAAGGCACCCGGAGAAATGCCGAGCCTCTATGGTGCAACCCGCGTATTCGTCGGATTGGACGGCACGGTTCTGCTGGACCATGATGCTGCCAACAGCGCTCCGGAAGAGCGTGTAATTGAATCTCTTTACCCACTCCACACCGGACAGATAGGTGGACTGTTCGGGCGACTCATAAATGCCGCCGCCGGCATCTGGTTGTTGTTCATGATCGCTTTGGGCGTACAACTTTGGTTAGCCCGTCGTCGCGGGCAAGGCGCAACGAAATCGCCACCCGGTGGTGAATAAGTGACACGCCAAGAAATCAGGCGCGACAAACACATGGTCCCACTGGAATCAGCGCAAAGCTTGACTTACGAACCCGCCGGAAGGTCAATCCCGCGACAAACACACCATGATAGGGAAACCAGAATGGCCGACCGTAAGGACGACCTGATCAAGACCGGGCAACAGCCCCCACTCAGAAAAGCGCTTCCACCATTTGAAGGATTGCGGGCGTTCGACGCCATCGCCCGGCTCGGCGGCGTTCGAAAAGCGGCAAAATGGCTGGACCGGGACCATGCAGTTCTGAGCCGACATTTGCGGGCTCTTGAGGAATGGGTCGGAATAACCCTCGTGGAACGCGTTCCGACGGGCCTGATCCTGACCGAAGCTGGCAAGGACTATCATCGCTCAATTGCTCAAGCCCTTGATATGGTGGCGCACGCCACACTGGACCTGCTCAATCAGGGCATCCATCACCAGCTTCTGATATGGAGTACGCCCGGATTTGCACAGCAATGGCTGTCGCGCCGTTTGGCATCGCTTGAGCGCGCAAACCAAGGTGTGGAAATCGAGCTCAAGCCGTCCGTCAGTGCTCCGGACTTTCTCTCCCATGAGGCCACTGCTGATATTCGCTACTGGGCATCCTACGAAGATCTTGATGAGCTTCCGTCCCACCTGAGAAGCCAGGTGATCGCACAATCTCCTATCATTCC
>NZ_DFME01000144.1:62237-62903 GCF_002375605.1 Hyphomonas sp. UBA3601
TGCTCAATCATCAGTTGCTTCATGAGAATACAACCGAAACTTGGGAAATCTGGCTGAACTCTCTTGGCGTCGATTGTGCCGATGGGCTCAAAGGTCCTCGCCTGTGGCAGGGCAACTTGACGAGCGATGCGTCCCGCCACGGACGGGGCATTGCCCTGACCAACCCCTTGCTCGCCGAAAAGCACCTTACAAGAGGCGACCTGGTCTGGATCGGCAAGGATAATCCGACTTTTCCAGCAAGGCGGGGCGACTATGTTTTGATCGCCCGTCACGATCGTTGGAACGAACCAAGCTTGCGAAAATTCCGTCAATGGCTGACCAATACGATCGCCAAGGACACGCCTCAGTTCAAGCCAGGCAGCTAGCTCAGCGCATCCACAGCGGCATTGAAGAAATCATTATCCAGGATCGCTTCCGAGAATTTTGGCTTCGACCGGCAACTCAGAACGGTCAGCACAATTCCACGACTGGGATTGACATAGATATATTGCCCGAAGATTCCCCGTGCGCTGAATGCGCCTTCCTTAAAATCACCGTCGCGGTCAGGCACGGGCCACCACATATACCCGTAGTTCAATGGGTCGGATCCCGCCATACGTGGCTCAGTAGCTTCCTTGAACCAACCTTTCGGTACGACCGATTCCCCGTCGATCACCCCGCCATTCA
>NZ_DFME01000144.1:63146-64414 GCF_002375605.1 Hyphomonas sp. UBA3601
GCTTTGACCAGTGCACCCACAACATGGGTCTCGCCCGTGCTATAGTTCCAGACCGTTCCCGGCTCGGCAATGCGGGGCAAAGAGGCCATGAATTTCATGATTTCACCCGGTTTTTGCCCAACCTGGATATCCAGCATGGTGCGGCGTTCAGACTCCGCCACCGTGTGAGTATCGTCCCACTTCACACCTGACGTCATCTGCAGCAAATGCTTGATGGAGACCCCATCGTAGCCACTACCGGACAGTTCAGGCAGGTACTTCACGAGTTGGTCATCAACGCTGTCGATGAAGCCATCCTTGATCGCCGTACCAACCAGCGTTGTCGATACTGACTTGGCCATGGACATCGACATCCATCGCGTATCCGGCCCGATGCCCTGATCATAGTATTCGTGAACGATATGCCCATCTTTGATCGCCAACAGTCCGACGAGGCGGTTCTGAGATACGTAGTCGAACAGATCGTAGGATTTACCATTCGCCTGAATAGACATATCGCTCAGCGGCGTCGCCGCATATGGCAAGGCAGACACCGTGTCACCAGCCTTGATGGTGCGAGTGGGGAAAATCTCGTGTGTATGGCTGAACGTATGCATCTGAACATCTGGCATCAATTTGCCAGCATAAGCCGTCACGATGTCACCGAACTGCGGTTCGCGCTGAGAGAATGCTGTCACGAATAGTCTCCTAGGTTAGCGCAGCGACAATCAGGAGGTGGCGCGCGCTTTGTGGTGACAATACATTTCGATACCGGCAGACTCAGGTGCCAAGCAAAGGTATTCTGGTGCCCCCGCCGCACCAGCTGTTATACATTTCGCGCCTCACATTTCTGTCTGTCGACGCGAAGACTGACCCCAGAAAATACAAGGGATATAGTATGACCGATGCAAATGAGACTTGGCACATGTATGTGCCGAAACCTTATCGGGCGTCTGACCCGCTCTCGATCATAGCCGCCTACCCCTTTGGCCAGATAATCACCAGCTGCGGCGACCTGCCCTATGCGACCTCGGTCCCCATGTACGTGGTGACAACATCAACTGGTCACACTGAGCTGGTCGGGCACATGGCACGGAACAATCCACACGCCACCACCCTGGCCGCCGGCCAAAAAGCGCTTGCGACCTTTCATGGCCCGAACGCATATATCTCGGCAAGCTGGTACAAGGACCAGCCAACCGTTCCGACCTGGAACTACATTGCTGCGCAAGTACGAGGGACGCTTCATCCGATTGATGATGCCGAGGCTCAACTGGAGATCATGCGGA
>NZ_DFME01000125.1:0-5354 GCF_002375605.1 Hyphomonas sp. UBA3601
GGGCGCATGGCGTCCCATTCCTCGAATTTGAGGGGGCGGTTGTCCATGCAGGAGGGGAGGCGGAAGCCGTATTCGGCCAGCGTGGTCTTGCGGCTGAAGTCGCCTTTGTACATGGCGCCGATCTGGGGCACGGTCTGGTGGCTCTCATCGGTGAAGACGAGGGCATTGTCGGGCAGGTATTCGAACATGGTCGGCGGCGGGTCGCCGGGCTTGCGGCCGGTGAGGTAGCGGGAATAGTTCTCGATGCCGTTGCAGGAGCCGGTGGCGGCGAGCATTTCGAGATCGTACTGGGTGCGCTGCTGGATGCGCTGGGCCTCGAGCAGTTTTCCATTGGCCTCGAAATGGGCAATCGTGGTCTTCAGCTCCGCCTTGATCTTGTCGATGGCCTGGTTGAGCGTCGGGCGGGGCGTCACATAGTGGCTGTTCGCATAGATCTTGATGGCGGGCAGCTTCTGCATGGTGCGGCCGGTGAGCGGGTCGAACTCGGTGATGCTCTCCAACTCGTCGCCGAAGAAGGAGAGCTTCCAGGCGCGGTCTTCGAAGTGGGCCGGGAAGATGTCGACCACGTCGCCCTTCACGCGGAACGTGCCGCGGGTGAAGGCCATGTCATTGCGGGTATACTGATTGGCGACGAGCTGTTCGGCGACGCGGCGCGGGTCGATGCGCTGGCCCTCTTCGAGCTTGAACGTCATCGATGTGTAGGTCTCGACCGAGCCGATGCCGTAGATGCACGAGACGGAGGCGACGATGATCACGTCGTCGCGCTCGAGGATGGCACGGGTGGCCGAGTGGCGCATCCGGTCAATGGCCTCGTTGATGGAGGATTCCTTCTCGATATAGAGATCGGCGCGCGGCACATAGGCCTCGGGCTGGTAATAATCGTAATAGGACACGAAATACTCCACCGAGTTCTCGGGGAAGAAGGATTTGAACTCGCCATAGAGTTGTGCGGCGAGCGTCTTGTTGGGGGCGAGGATCAGGGCCGGGCGCTGGGTCGCCTCGATGATCTTGGCCATGGTGAAGGTCTTGCCGGTGCCGGTCGCGCCGAGCAGGACCTGGTCGCGCTCGCCCGCGCCGATGCCTTCGACGAGTTCGGGGATCGCGGTGCGCTGGTCGCCCGCGGGCTCATATTCGGAATGCACTTTAAACCGCTTGCCGCCCTCCAGCTTGACCCAGTCGCGGTCAGGCCGGTGGGGCGTCCAGTTGTCGGACGGCAGGGCGCCGGCGGCATCGCGCGCGAAGCCATCAAGCGAGAACACGCTGGGCGCTTCGGAAACGCCCTTGGAAGGAGGAGGAGGAGCCATACCCCCGATATGGGGCGCGGGCAGGGAGGTGTCTAGGGTGTTCTTGTTGTGTTCGGTGTGGTGGTGGATAGAAGGTCTGTAAGCCGGTTGCGCAACTGGTTGGCGATAGTTCCGGCCTTCAAGCGCGCGGGGGCGGCGGCATCTGTCTGGGCCATAAGTTCTAAAAAGCTCATGGTTTCTTCGATTCTCGAAATTTCCCGCCACGCGAAACAGAGGTCTGCGTACCGCTCCATCGCGTCATAAACAATCTGACGCATCTCACTGCGGCCTAGAACGACGTTCGGAACGCGATTGAATTTTCCCTCGATCTGACGGCGCCAAGCAGGCGCTACGGAGTCGGCAGTGTCAGTGAGTGTGTGGGAGGCAAGAGCAAGCAGAATGAATTGACCGCGCCGTTCGCTGAGATAGTCGATCGCCAGGGAGTGCGCGTAGACGAATTCAGGCAAGTTGCTGATATGCTCAAGAAGCTTCAGTAGGGTGTTTGCTTGGTTCAGAGCGAACCATTTGTTATTGTTCGCTCCGGCCTCAATCAGGTCGTCTAACAGTCGCTCGAATTTCAGTTTTTCGTTTCTTATCGTGTTTTTGGCAGCAGCCCTCCTTTGCGGGTGGCTGGTTGCCCGATATTGAGTGTACAGCTCTCGGAAGTCGCAAGGCTGCCGCCATTGTTCTTCCAGCTGTGAAAGTTGTTCGGCAGGTGGCCCGGCAAGTACCCGATACTCACTTACCATCCATTCGGCACCTGCCTTCAGATCAGGGTCTGGAGAGTTCAGCAGCTCGCTAAGTCGGCGTGGACTGTAAGGAAATGCGGGAAGCTTCAGCTCTTCTCTGGCTTCTCGATGCTTCTCAACGCGCTTTCTGAAGCTGGGCTTGGGAATGTATTTCTTTTCGTTGTGGTCGTATCGTATGCCACGTTCAAAGAATTCCTGTTCCGTGAAGGGATCAAAAGCGTTGATGTGGCCCGCATCGTACAGGCGCTGTTGGGCGCGGCTGCGTTGCCATATGCCAAATGCCTGAAATAGAGCCGCCATGATCACGAGGTCGACCAGAGCGCGTGCGGCGAAGGTCAGGTGCTTGGCGAGTGTGGGGTTGCCGACATTGTCGGATACTGAAATGGGGGTGTTTACTTCGACCTGATAAATTTCCCACCAATCGACAAAAGGTACGGCCTTCGCCAGTTCTGCGCCAAAGAAGCTGATCCACGCGTAGAATTGCTGTGTGGGGGGCATGCTTGCAAGAGATTGCTCCGTATCGAAAGCAAAGCTGAACTGTTCTATCTGGAACAGCGCCAAGGGGACCAAAACAAAGAAGGAAACATAGCCCAATAGGGCTTCATCCTTGAGGTCGTTGTCAAAGCCAATATGAATATCCTGCGATTTTCGGAAGTCTGTCGATTGAAGGCGTGAAGCTGTTTCCCTGTCTGCTTCCACCCATGCCCATCTCCTGCCGAGCGCTATAACGATCAACATTGCAACGAATATGGGGATGAGACCAAAGGGGCTGCTCAAAACGAAGCCGATGGCGGATAGTGGAAGAATCAGACCGACTACCAATAGGTGAGGCACGGGTGCTCCATGCTGGGTTGCGCCGGACAAGGGGGCTACAAGCCGGACAAGGATCGAATCCAGTCGGCTGACCCATACTTCCGGAGCAAAACTGGCGATGCCGCCCGCTGCGGTGCTCGCCCGTGCTGTGTGATTTTCTTCGTTTTGATTCAGATGACGCGTGAGATGTGGCGCGATTATGAAAACCAGGAATGCGATGATGACTACAAGGTAGATGATGACACCCAGATCCTGATCAATCGAGAAGAACCCGGCGCCAGCGGCCCACGCCAAAAGGAGAATGCCGCCAATGGCTATGAAGCTCGTGATCAACGAGTTGCGAGACACGACATCTGTCCTGAACAAAGGCGATTTGCTTTGCTTGGCTTCTGCTGCAGCCATGCGTGCGATGGCTGTCAAAATTGGAAGGAAAGCCCCCGCGAAAAAGGCGCAATAAATTGCGATATGTAGAAGACTGCGTTCCGCGTCCGAGCCTCGCAATCGTATATGCTCAAGTTCCGAAATCAGGGGGCTGCCAGATACGAAGGCCAGCACGGACAGGGCCAAAAGTGAGAGCAGCAGATAGACGAACAGCTCTTTCAAGCCTTGGGCGATGATTTTTTCATCACTGCGCGTACGCCTTGAGGGGTTCACGGCGAGCGCGGAATGTAGACGGGCCCATATCTGGTGACTCCGGAAAAGTCCCGCCGCCACAGCTCCCACCCATAGGGCGGCCAGCAGGGCATAATTCGGTGTTTGTTGTCGGTCGGCGTCTGATAGCGGCCAAAGAAGCAGGCATATCGCCGTCATCGAGACCACGGCCCCTGTTCGGATGCCATCCGACGCGTCCAGGGACTTAAATCCCATCCATTGCGGGCGCCGAAACCCAAATTCAACTCCGAGAGACATATGTACACCGTCCTCCTCACCCAAGTTGAACTTTACCTTTCGTTAATGCTTGCGCAACCTTGGATCGAGGGTGAAGGTCAAAGAAAATGAATGGGGAAGACAATGACCAATCTGACTGAAGCCCGTATCGCGAACGTCCGTAACCATATGGCGTTGGAGGTGACGCATGATTGGGATGCGGTGATGGCGACGTTCGCGCATCCCCGGTATGAGATGCATGGCGGCGGGCAGGTGTTCGACGGGGAGGCCGCGGTGCGGCGCTATTTCGAACTGTCGCGCACGCCCTTTCCGGATCAGGACAATGAAATCATCTCGATTGCCGTTGATGAGGCAACCAACAAACTTCTGGTCGAGTTCTGGCTGACGGGCACGCATACCGGCCCGCTACAGGTCGGCAAGACCATGATTGAGCCCACCGGGCGCCGTTTCAAGGTGCGCATGGCGGCAACGTTTGAATTCGCGCCGGGCAGTGACCGGATTATCTGCGAACGCCCCTATTATGATCAGGGCGCCGTGCTGCGCGCGCTGGACCTTGTCTGATCGTGGCGGCGCGTCGGCCGAGGAGGCCAGATTGCCCGGACTCTCGTCAGGGTAGGAAAAAATGAACCAAATGGGGGCTGGGGCATAGTAGGGGCATGACCCAACTCGTTTCCGTTCCGACCCAGGCCGATTCCGCCCCCGCCGAATTGCGGCGCAGCACGCGCGTTCGCCTGCAAACGTCCGGGCGAGTTGTCCTGATGGATTATAGCGAGGCGCGCAGCATTCTCGTGCAGGATTTATCGGTGCACGGGGCCTGTCTGAAAGTCGGCGATTGGGCCGATCTGCCAAACCGTTTCCACTTGCTGCTGCGCCGGACCCCGTCGGAGCCGCATTTCCAGGTCGATTGCACGGTGCGCTGGCGCGTTGGCCCGGCGGTCGGGGTCGAGTTTGATCGCGCGATGGCCGGTTATATTCTGGCCGAACTGATCCGCCAGCCTGCGTTCCGTCACTGAACGCGGCGTCCGCGCCTAATCTTTGGTGTCTGAATCCTGGCTGCGCTCCTTCGAGCGCAGCTGTGCCATCAGCTCCTCAAGTCTCGCAGAGGGTGGCGCTTTCAGACTCTCCTCAAAGGATTTCCTGAGTGCGTCGCGCAATGGATCTGCGCTTGTGTCCTCTTCCGTGTCTTGTGCGCTAGAAATAGACTGTCTCTTTTCCTGCATATCTGCGTCCCCAAACCCGCGCAGCTACTATAATCCGGTTCGAGCTTGTGGGCCCGAACAAGGGACGGTCTCTAGGAAGTTTTCCCCCCCTTGTCGATGCCCGGATCGAGACCGGAATCGCTCATGTCCGAGCGGGCTTCGATTTTATGATTCGTTGATCCGTCACGCTTGCGGATATTGGCGCTCACGACTCGGGGCCAATCGGCGCAGGACGTATCCGATCGGGGCTGGCGCGCCTTCCGCATCGTGTTGTGCGCGCTACAGGGGCATGGATGTGAAGTGGGGCGGGGGATACAATCGGCACGAGAAAACCACCGGGTCTGAGGGAAACTTTCAGGTTTTTCACTTTGTAACAATCTGAAATAAACCGTGTGGATGAGCGCCACGATTTTCGCGAATGT